>JAGQQE010000113.1 GCA_020426345.1 Planctomycetaceae bacterium | reverse complement strand
AAACGCCATCATTGGAGGGTTCGGCAGTGCGGTACTGGAGTGTGCTGCCATGCAGGGGCTGAACACAGAGCCTTTTCGAGTCCTCGGAATTCCGGATCAATTCGTCGAACACGGCGACCGTGCCGATTTGCTCGCAGATCTGGGGCTTGATAGTGATGGACTTGTCCTGGCCGCGAAAGAGCTGATGCAACGGGCAGGTCAGCGATCGGCTACACTCTGACACTGTCGTTGATGCATGGTATTGGGGTGTGGAGATTTGCGGCGACTATCGCAAACCGAGGACGTTTGCGGGATGGCCAGAATGGACGCATCGCCGTGAGATGTGGAGGCGTATTTGGTCGACAGGGTTTGCGAATCGACGAAGGATGAGATTCATTATGCCAGTCAGAGCGTTTGGGTACACGATTGTTATTCTGACATTGCTTAGCTGTACCGCTGGATCGTTCGCAAATAGTCAGGAGCCCGCGGAGAAAGTTCGGCTGGAAGCTGTCACTGATGCGAATGTTGTCACCAGGGTCGATTATCGAGTGGCCATTCGCGGAAAGATGATCACGCCGGCCAACGGCGGGCAGACCAAGCTTGAACTGAAATCCGATGCCCATTTCGACTTCCGCCAACGGCAGTTTCAGCCGGTGGTTGCCGGACCTTTTGGTGTCCGGGCGGTTCGGCTGTTTTCAGATGCCACATCGAATACCCTCGTCGGCGACGATTACAAAACAGACATTAACCTTCCGCCGTCGCACCGTTTATTGCAGGTCTATGGCACAGAATCCGGGCTTAATCACGTGAGCCCGGACGTGCGATTAACGCGACAACATGTTGATCTGCTTCAAATGCCGATGGATCCGCTTTTTGCGAACGGACTGTTGCCCGGTCGGGACCTGTCGTCGAATGACGAAAAATGGAATACCGATGCATGGGTCGTACCTTCGTTGTGCGGAATGGAGGCTGCCATATCTCAGTCGGCAACCTGCAGGATTCGTACGCTGACTGAGGCCGCTGCAACTGTTGAATTTGAACTGACAGCTGATGGAGCCGTGCACGGATCCGGCTCAAAAGTTGTCGTGAAGGGTACGCTGACGTTTGATCGGGGCAGTCAACTGATCACAGCTTTGAAGGCAGAATTCAAAGAATTGCGATCACCCGGTGCTGTTAGTCCGGGGCTGGATGTCGTCGCCAACATCGAATGGAATCAGTCCCTCGCTGAGAACAAAGCTGACCTGCCGATGGAGATTTCGGAGTCGGAACCGGATGCAAACCGCCTGTTGCTGACACTCGCTACTCCGTGGAAACTTGCATTGCTGCATAACCGCAACTGGCACCTGTTTCATGAGACCGCTGATATGGTCATGCTTCGATTGCTGGACAACGGGAATCTGATGGGGCAGTGCAACATTTCGCCATCGATCCTGATGCCGCAGGGCCAATTTACCTCCGAGAAACAGTTTGGTGATGAAGTGGCTGGAGCTGTGGCTCCGCGGGAGGGCAGAGTAGTCTCGTCTGTGGTCAGGAATGGCGTAGGGGAGTGGCGAATTCATTCGATTCGAGCGGAAAGCAAAGCCGCGGAAAAGACGATTCAGTGGGACTATCACCTCTGCAGTCACACCAGCGGCCAGCAGTTTCTGGTGGTTTTTTCGCATACCTCAGATGTCGATGCGATCTTCAATGAACAGGCAGAGACTTTGCTGAAATCTCTGACTTTAAGGATCACAGGGAATCGCTCGCGGATTCCCCTGCCAAGGTGAGTCAGATTTCTGATTCGTCGTTCGGTCATTGCCGCTGAACGGCAACTCTCTTTTCTGACGATTGTTACTGGAACGTAGCCCGTCGAATGAGTTGTCAGACCCCCTCAAGTGCCTATATTCCAGTGGGACACCTATTGCCCCGAAACCAACAGCTGGTCTAACATAGCTCGGTTATTTTGGCGTTGATTTGAATCATTTACTCGGCTTTGCATGAGGTCGAGATCGGTCCATCAGAGTTGTTGTCCTGATATCAGGCACTCCGAGGATGGTTTCAGCAAGGGAAAAATAAGCATGACACCAAGGCTGATCTCAGGGAAAAAGTGGCTTGCCACAGCAGCTGCGATGCTGTTGGTTGCAGCTCCGGTATTCGGCGAAAACAAGGCTCGAGTAACTCAGGAGGATGGCCGGACAGCGCAGATGGTTGCGAACATGGTGTCTTCCAGGCACATCAACCACCCGTCCATCGACGACAGCCTGTCAGAAAAGCTTCTGGACAGCTTCATCAAAGTCTGGGATCCCCAGAAACTCTACTTTCTGCAGTCAGACATCGATGAATTCAACAAGCAGAGAACCTCGCTGGACGATCAGATCCTCGCAGGTGACGTCAACTTCGCGAACACGGTTTTCGAGCGATTTCGACTTCGAATGAATGAGCGTCAGGCTTCGATTGGAAAATGGATCGACGCCAGCCACGATTTTACAGTTGATGAATCGTTGATTCGGGATCCCAAGGATCTGCCATGGGCAAAGACAGAATCAGAAATCGACGAACGATGGCGAAAACGCATCAAATACGACTTGCTTCTTCTGAAGATGGACAAATCGGAAGATGAGAAAGATGCTGAGCCGAAGACGGACGACGAACGTTTGGCCGATGCACGCAAGCGGCTGCACAAACGCTACCACACCAACAGGATTTTTCTTGAGCAGACAGAACCCCACGAGATTCTGGAACTCTATTTGTCTTCCATGACACACTCGCTGGATCCTCATTCCAGCTACATGTCGCCAAAGACCGTTGAAGATTTTCGGATCGTCATGGGCTTGAAGCTTGAGGGAATCGGAGCTCGACTGAAATATGAGGAAGGTTACACGGTTGTCGAGGATGTTATCGAAGGCGGCGCTGCATTCGCTGATGGTCGCCTGAAAAAGGGCGACAAGATCATTGGAGTTTCGGCGGACGGTGTGTCTGAGTTTGTCGACGTCGTTGAAATGAAGCTGACGAAGGTCGTGGATATGATTCGTGGTGCTCGCGGCACCAACGTAAAGTTGCAGGTTTTGAAAGAGGCCGGTGGTATCGAAGAATACGCACTTGTTCGAACGACGGTGCAGATTGACGACGACGAAGTGAAGGGTGAAGTGATCGAATCCTCCGAATGGATTGATGGTCGTAAAGCCCGAGTTGGGATTTTGAACATTCCATCGTTCTACCGTGATTTCAATCAGGCATCGATTGGTGGCGAATTCACCAGCACCAGCCGTGACGTTAAGAAGGTCCTGCAGGAGTTTAACGAGCAGGATGTGGATATCCTGGTGGTAGACCTTCGTTGGAATGGTGGCGGAGCACTACTGGAAGCCATTGAAGTTTCTGGTCTCTTCATTCCACGCGGTCCCGTTGTTCAGGTCAAAGAGCCAGAGAATGCTGTCACTCCATACGATGATGAAGATCCGGAGATGCAGTGGAAGAAACCGATGGTCGTTGTATGCAATCGGTTTTCGGCATCTGCCTCTGAGATTTTTGCAGGGGCCATCAAGGACTATCGACGTGGAATCGTGATAGGTGATACCACGACACATGGAAAAGGGACCGTCCAGAACGTTGTGGATGTGGCAGGACGATTGTCTTTGTTTTCACGCGATCGCGGAGCCCTGAAGTTAACGATCAGCAAGTTCTATCGGGTCAACGGCGATAGTACTCAAACAAAGGGAGTGACTTCAGACATTGTTCTGCCATCGTTGCTCAACCATCGGGATATCGGGGAAGACTCTCTGGACAACGCTCTGGCATTCGATCGTATTACCAGAGCACAGTATGTTCCATTTTCATCGCTTGTGAACGATGCGATTATCGCTCAACTGGCAAAGAACAGCGAAGCTCGAGTCTCTGGTGACAAGGATTTTGCGCGAATCCAGAGACTGATTACACGATACCTGGAACGCAAGAACGATAAGACAGTGTCGCTTAACGAGAACACGCTCAAGGCGGAAGAAGAAGAGCTGAAACAGGAGCAACAGGAAGAAGAAGAAGCCATCAAAAAGGCGTCTGGTGCTGCTGAAAAAGATGACATATTTCCCCGTGGGTTCTACAACAAAGAACTTCTGAATATCACGACAGACTACCTTGAGATCCTTCAGGGAACTCAGACGGTCAAGTCGTGAGACGGTAGACGCGGCCAGGTGCCATTCGGAGTTCTTCCGCTGGCACGTCGAACATTTTCAGTAGTTCACGATTGTGGATGAGAATGAAATGTTGTGGTGTTCGCACGACATGATTTGAGAAACCAGGTGGTGATCAGTCTTGGGCTGATCACCACTTTTCTTTTGGAAAGAGCCAACAGCGTCGCAATGGCTGTCATCGAAACCAATAACCTGGGGCTCAGCTATGGAACGCGGAGAGGAATCACGGGCATCAACCTGTCCATAGAGCAGGGTCAGATTTTTGGCTTCCTTGGGCCCAACGGTGCGGGAAAGACGACTACGATCCGAATCCTGCTGGGTTTTCTGGCTCCGGGTCAGGGGCAGGCCCGGATCCTGGGGATAGACGCATGGAAAGAAAGCCACCTTGTCAAACAAGATGTTGGCTACGTTGCAGGTGACGTCCGACTCTATCCCTGGCTGACCGCCCGACGGGCCTTTGGGATTGTTGGTAAGATTCGTCAGGTGGATCTGCAATCTGCCGGGCTGGCTTTATGTGAACGATTTCGCCTGGAACCTGAATTGCCTGTCAGAAAAATGTCGCGAGGCAACAGACAAAAGGTCGCGCTGGTTCTGGCACTCGTGCATCGTCCCAAAGTCGTCATTCTGGATGAACCGACCTCCGGTCTTGATCCACTTATGCAACGGACCCTGATGGACTGTCTGCGTGAACTTGCGAATGATGGGTCTGCGGTCCTGTTTTCCAGTCATACACTCAGCGAGGTTGAAGAATTGTGTGATCGTGTGGCAATGATTCGTCGGGGGCGCATCGTCGTTGACGAAGCTCTCGATTCACTTCGCCGTCGTGCTCCGCGAACGGTTTCGGTTGCACTGCCTGCCAATGTTGATGCCGACATGCATGCGTTGCCGACGGGTGTGGAGCTGCTCAGGACAACGAAAGCAGGGGATTGTCAGCACCTGGAACTGCAACTTTCCGGGACCGCTATGCCGTTTATCACATGGGCCGCGACTCAGGGCTTTCTGGATGTGTCCATTGGCACTCCGGGCCTGGATTCGTTGTTCAGGCAATACTACGTGAACGACATCATCGATGAAGGAGACTGCTGATGACGGGTCTCCTCACGAAGATCTATATGGAAGTTCGATGGCCTGTCCTGTGGTTCAGCCTGGGGTTGTGCTTCATCATGGGACTATTGACAGCGCTGCTTCCAAAGGTCCTGGGTGACATTCAGCAGATCTTTGAGCGAATGCCGTTTATCAAGCCCCTGTTGACGGCTTTATTGGGAGTCGACCCGGGAGAGCAGGTGAAAGCAACAATGTCACAGGCCTTTCTGTGGGTTCATCCAACTGTCCTGACGCTGCTGTGGGCTCACGAGGTCATGTATTGCACCCGACTACCCGCAGGAGAAATTGATCGAGGGACCATCGACTTTCTCCTTGGACTTCCCGTTTCTCGATGGAAATTGTTTATTGCGGAAACGATCGGCTGGCTTACGTCAGGCGTCGTCATTCTGGGGCTGGGTTACGCCGGTCATCTTTTGGCATCGATGTTTCTGCAACCGGGCATGAGGCCTCCGGCAGTCGTGACTCTGTTTGTTATGTGCAACCTTCTTGCTGTGTACCTGGCGGTGGGGGGATTTGCCTTCCTGATCTCTTCTGTGAGTGACCGGCGAGGCCGGGCGATTGGAGTGGTTTTTGCCGTACTATTGTTCACATTTCTGATTAACTTTGTGGCTCAGTTCTGGGATCCACTGAAATCGATTTCAACCAACGATTCTTCTGTGGCCAACGTTGTTGCTGGTGCCGGAGAAAACAGTGACGCCGCGACTGCAGATTCTGCTTCCGGAATCGCAATGTTGAGTGTGATGGATTACTACCGTCCGGCAATCATCATTCAGAGTGGAGCATTTCCCTGGAGCGACGTGGCAGTTCTCCTGTTTTTTGCTGCCTTCAGCTGGACGATTGCGGGAGTGTGTCTGAGTCGTCGCAGTATTTGCACCGTCTGAAACGAAGTCTTCCGCTATCGTTTCAGTGCACTCGCAGGCACGGCCTTAAACAGCCGAAGCAGTCCCAGCATGATCGAAAGCATTAGAAGCACGCCTACTACCAGTGACAGTACGGTTGGCCAGTGGCTGAAGATGATCCTCAGCTGCAGAACTTCCCAGAGAATACGCCATGTGCAGAGGACAATGAATGCGGAAAAAGTCAGATAAGGCCCAAAGGCGACGAACGATCTTGCAAACGCGATCTGAGAGAAGAGGCCCATGAGCAGTCCCCCAATTGGGGCGATTGCTATCACGCAAAGTGTAGGCTGCCATCCCATGAACGCGCCGATCATCATCATCAGCGTGACGTCTCCGAATCCTACGGCTGCCTGTCCCAGTATCACGGACGAAATTATTCGAATCAGCAGCATGATACCAGCTCCCGTTACCAGACCAGCAATGGACCATGCTGCGCCGTGCAAATGCTGGTGATGTTTCATCCATTCGGGTAACCAGGGTCCATAAATTTCGACCAGTTCGTAGCTCCAGTCAACCCAGATATGAACCATCTGAAGATCACCGCTTGCTGTGGAGCCTGCGACAGCGACGACGATGCCAATCCAGATGATGAAGTCAGGAATGGCATAATCGATGAGATCTGTCACTGTCACGACAAGCATCAGAAAGATGAAAATCAGCTGGAAGGGCAAGCGGTCGAATACCAGTTGATGGGACGGTCTGACTTCCGTAATGGTTTGGCAATTCCCCTCGATCAAAAGCCATGTGAAACCGGCAAAGATGATGGCCGTGACTGCACTGACGAGGGATGGCCAAACAGGTCCTGAGTTCCTGCAGCCAGGACAGATGACTCTACTTTTCATCAGGCCTTTGAACTGGATGGCGGCTGCGGAGAGCGATTGTTCGCACTTAGCGCATCTTGCAATTCCCAATCGTGCAGGCTGAACCGTTGTCTCGTCATTCAGGAACCAGCAGGACAGAACAACGGCGAGGCGCCCCGCGATGAGGCCTGTCAGAAACATTGCAAGGTAAATCATTCTCAGCCAGACAATTCCAGACAAGATCTGCTGTGATGGTTAACGGGTCGTCGGCAATCTCCGATGCTATGACATCGTAGCTGAAATCACAGCCAGGACGCTGACGGAGTTGATTGTGAATACTTCTTTCCGCCGGGTTTGAGACGATGACTCAGCGGATTATGGTTCCCCCCGGCCGTTCCATGTGGAAATCCAGCACAACTGCACATTACCGCAACCCCGAATGGAGACGCGTGGCCGGTTTTCAAATGGGGGCGGCATGTACCAGTGTCGCTCCGAGTACGGCTCTGATATTGGAATTCCTAAAACAAAGCTCGCTCATTCTTTGTGCATGCTGCCTTTTAATTGTGCGTCGCTGGGCCACAGTCTGTTTTTTTTCGGCGTTTTTTGCCTGGCATAATGTTTGCTGGATGTGCGGGCGACGACGAGCACCGTGGTCGCTCGAACGGCGGTGCGCTGCAGCTGTTTTTTCCTTTGGAGGTGAGTAATGGGAACTCAGGTCCTGGATAGATGCATGGATTACGGTTCGAGCTGATTTCTGGAGCGGAAATCTATTTTTCGGAGCGAGCGATAATGCAGAGGCGATGGGCGAGAAGTTTAGGATCATTTCTATTGCTGTTACTCTTTAGTAACGCAAGTTGCATGGGAGACGAGACTGGAGCTGTACCTGCTGTGCCTGACTGGCAGTTGACAGCAAATACGATCTGGGTTCTTTTGGCGGCGTTCCTTGTATTCTGGATGAACGCCGGGTTTGGGTGTGTGGAAGCTGGATTCTGTCGCAGTAAGAACGCGGTCAACATTCTGGGCAAGAATTTTGTTGTGTTCGGACTTTCGACGCTGATTTTCTGGGCCGTCGGGTTTGCCGTCATGTTCGGTGACGGGAATGGTTTTCTGGGCTGGCAGGGATGGTTTGCAACCGGAGCCGACAATAGTCCGGCGATGGGGGATGCCTATTCCGGTGTCTATGGTTCACTTAGTTGGGCGGCACTTCCTTTATCTGTCAAGTTTTTCTTTCAGCTGGCGTTTGCAGCCACCGCCGCGACGATTGTGTCGGGGTGCGTCGCTGAGCGGATCCATTACGAGAGCTTCATGCTGTTCGTGATTCTGCTTGTCGGCATCAGTTACCCGGTCACGGGGCATTGGATCTGGGGGGGCGGCTGGCTGGCCAATTCTTCTTTCTATGACTTTGCTGGTTCCACAGCTGTACACTCTGTAGGTGGCTGGGCCGGGCTGATTGGTATCTTGTTTCTGGGGCCCCGAAAAGGGAAGTATCAGGCGGATGGGTCCATTCGGCCAATTCCAGGCCACAACATGGGACTCGCATTTCTTGGAGGCCTGATTCTGTGGATGGGGTGGTTCGGCTTTAACCCCGGCAGCTTTATGGGAGCGGATCCGGTTGGCATTAGTTTCGTTGTCGTAACAACGAATATGGCCGCTGCGGCCGGTTTGATCTCAGCAACTGCACTGGCCTGGATTAAGACTGGTAAGCCGGATTTCAGTATGACTGTAAACGGTGCTCTTGCGGGGCTGGTAGCCGTCACCGCCGGATGCGCGTTCGTCTCGATCCCGGCTTCGGTCTTCATTGGAGCAGTCGGTGGAGTGCTGGCGGTCTTTGCTGTTCTGTTTTTTGACCGCCTGAAAATTGATGATCCTGTAGGAGCCCTGTCCGTTCACCTGGTGAATGGGATTTGGGGGACGATTGCTGTGGGGCTGTTTGCGGACAAGGACCTGCCCGGCGGAATTGCTCTGAATGGTTTATTTAACGGTGGCGGTGTGGAACTGCTCTGGGCGCAGATCAAGGGTATTGTCGCCGTGGGAGTCTTTACTTGTCTTGTCTCGGCTGTGGGCTGGTCTGTTATCAAAGCTGTCTTCGGACTTCGAGTTTCCGACGAAGTGGAACGAATGGGCCTGGATGTGACCGAAATGGGAATGGAAGCGTATCCGGAAAACGTTCTTCGATAGCCATCGTTGGTCTTCCGTATTATGTTTAACCTGCAGACTTCGGTCTGGATTGCGAATCTCAAAAGATCGTGCGAAAGTTAGAACCATGAAAAAACTGGAAGCTGTGATTCGTCACTATAAGCTTGAAGATGTGAAGACAGCGTTGACTGGCATCGGAGTCAATGGCATGACCGTGACGGAAGTCAGAGGATTTGGTCGTCAGCGCGGGCACAAAGAAACGTACCGCGGTGCTGAGTACACCGTTGACTTCATGCCGAAAGTAAAACTGGAAGTCGTTGTGAACGATTCTGAAGTCGATGCCGCCATCAACGCCATTTGTGAATCAGCGCGAACTGGTTCCATTGGGGATGGCAAGATCTTTGTAAGTTCACTCGAACAGGTTGTTCGCATTCGAACCGGTGAGATGGGCGAAGAAGCCATCTAGTCGGTTTGGAATAATCCACTGAACACCCACATCAATCACTCTGGTTCCAGCGGAGACACGCAGCGCCGGCGCGAAACTGTTGAGGCATTGCAGAATGCAGTCAGTGAGCGCCGTGTTGCGGGAAGCTCTGCGATCGAAACCTGTCATTGGTTTTCGGACCAGATCGATCTGCTTCTTACTGAAATCGTTGAAAGCCATCTGCAGATGAAGGGACGGCCCGGGCTGTCTGCTTCATTCTGCATGGTTGCTGTCGGCGGTAACGGTCGGCGTCGCCCTGCGCCGTATTCGGATGTGGACCTCCTGTTCATCACCGATCCGAAATGTGATGCGGAGGTCGGCGAGATCCTGTCAGCGGTGGTGCGATCTTTCTGGGACGCAAGACTGCAGCCAGGGCACAGCATTCGTACGCCTGCGGATGTCATTCGGTTTGCATCCGAGGACGTTCAGTTCGCTACATCGCTGATCAGCATGCGGTACCTCTGCGGGTCCGTCACATTGCTCGATTACACGCGCGAACAGGTTTTCGGTCGGGTACTTCGTGAGAAACCCCAGCGTCTGATTGAGCGATGTGTGTCTGCACGACGTGATGAGTGGATGTCACGGGGCAATTCTGTCAATCAGCTCGAACCGGATATCAAAAAATCGCCCGGCGGGCTTCGAGATCTTCATTTGTTGCAGTGGGTTTCGTTCGCTCGGTATGGCGATGCTGATCTGGAAGCCCTCCATTCGCATCGTGAAGTCAGCCAGGATGAACTGGCGACACTTCAGCAGGCGGACGAGTATCTGACGGGAGTGCGGCTTGACCTGCATTGTGCCCGTCACATGCGGCAGGATGTCCTGAACCGGGATTTGCAGGTTGAGCTGGCCAAACGGAAATTTCCGGGAATTCATGACACTGCGAAGGCCGTTGAGGCGTTCATGCAGGAGTATTTCTCGCATACATCCCGAGTGTCTGAGATTGCTCGCCGAGTAACGGAATTTGGCAAGAAGCCGACATTGCTTTCTCGCCTGCGGAGTACCATCCGGCCACAGCGAACTGGCAAAGGGTTCCTGATCACAGATGGCTCACTCTCGCTGCCCCAGGATGAACTGGGAAAACTGAAAAACGATCCGCTGAAAATTCTGGATCTGTTCGTTGCAGCTGCTGAGGCACGCATTCCGCTGTCTCCATCCCTTCGCAAACATCTTGGGTTGATCGCGGCTGAATTACCGTCTGAAATGGATCACGAAGTCACTCGCCGGTTTCGTTCACTGCTGCGAAACACGGATGGTTTGCCCGACGCGCTGCGTCAGATGTACGAGACGGGCGTGTTGGAATGGCTGATTCCGGAGTTTGCCGAGATCCGATGTCTGATTCAGTTCAATCAGTATCATCAGTTTACGGTGGATGAACACACACTGAAGGCAATGGACGAAATCGTTTCGTTCGCGAATGACACTTCGCCCGTTGGTTCGGCCTATCAGACCGTCCGACACCGCGCGACGCTGCATTTAGCGCTGCTGATGCATGACATCGGGAAAGGTCGTGAGGGAGATCATAGTCTTGTCGGTGCAGAGATGTGCTTATCAGTTGCATCCCGACTGCAAATGGCAGAGAACAAGAAGAACATGCTGGTGTTTCTGGTCAAACACCATCTCGTGATGCCAAATCTTGCATTTCGCCGCGATATTTCAGACCCGGGTGTGCTGGTCGAATTCGCACGACTGGTGGGTGCACCTGAGTTGCTGCGTATGCTTTATGTCCTGACTGTTGCCGATATTCGTGCCGTGGGGCCGGATGTCTGGTCTGACTGGAAGGGCGAACTTCTTGCCGATCTCTACAATCGAACCATGCAGGTTCTGAGCGGACGTCCTTACAATCACCTGGAGCAGGAGAGGCTGAAGATCATTCGTGATACGGTTCGCGGATCAATTGTCCCCATTGGCATGGATCATGACGAGGGGCATTGGCCACGCTGGATCGACGAACAGTTGGATGCATTGCCGGCTTTTTATCTGATGACCGAGGATCCCAGCCGTATCGCGCGGGATCTGGATATGATTCAACAACTGAATCAGACGGATGTAAAGATTGAAGCTGAATACGATCCCGAGACTCACACGGTTGGATATCGTGTTTTTGCAGCGGAGCGATACGAGAGCGGAAGTTTTCATAAGATCGCAGGAGTCTTGTCTGGGCTGCGAATGGATATTCATGCCGCTCAGATTTGTACGACGGCCGATTCCACACTTGTTGCCGCATTCAGAGTGACGGATAACGATTTCTCCGGAGCAGTGCCTTCATCTCGAATAGAAGATGTCGCCCAGGCCATTACCGATGTTCTCATCGCGAAAAAATCTGTCGAGAGCGTCTTCCGACGAAGCACTCTGTTTCAGTTCAAATCGAACAGGAACCCTGTTCCGCTGACTGAACCTCAGGTGACGATTGACAATGACTGCTCAGAGCGATTCACGGTGATCGATATCTTTGCCAGCGACAGCCAGGGTCTGCTGTATACGTTGGCCCGGACTTTGTTTGATCGGCAACTTGAGATTCGTCTGGCGCGAATTGCCACGCATATCGATCAGGTTGTCGACGTTTTCTACGTTACCGATCGCAACCAGAAAAAAGTCAGCGACCCGAAAACAATCGATGAGCTGCGAGCGACGTTGCTGTTCGAAATTAATCAATTGGCCCAGTGATAATTGAGGGCACACTTGAACGGTGCGGCTGCGCACGGCACGAATGTGGGCATGAAAAAACGCCTGAGAGATTCTCAGGCGTTTGAGGGTGGCTAACCGGTCTCGAACCGGCGACCTCCAGAACCACAATCTGGCGCTCTAACCAACTGAGCTATAGCCACCAAAACGATCAACGCGGGCAAGATACTCAGCGAAACTAACCACTTCAAGTTTGGGTGCAGGATTTACTGAAGGAATCGGGACGCTGGGATTTCCATCGTGCGACTTCAACAGTTGAGACACTTCATCCGAACGATGGTTCACGAGAGAAAGATGGCCCAGTGACGAAAAACCCCGCATTCTGCGCTGGACAGAATGCGGGGTTTGAGAGGGGCGAGCGGGAGTCGAACCCGCGCATGACGGATTTGCAATCCGTTGCCTTAGCCACTTGGCTACCGCCCCTGGTTGTATTGCCTGCGTTCGCCACGCCAAATACGTGCAGCAAACCTGCCGGGTAGACAACCTGGGTTAATCCAGGTGAATGGCCCAGCCAGGCGGTTTATAGCGAATTTATCGTCCGTCGGTCCACTGTGCTTCAGTTTTTCTTACCGGATTCCCGACCGACGAAGCGTTGAGATTCGGGGTTCAGGCAAACTGATCCGAATGCATCCAGTGGGTGAGGTCTCTGGAAAGGACCTCCCGGAATTCCAGTGGTTCGCAATTAACCCAGTAGATTCCGGGTTTTTCCGGGGGTAGCATGGCTGAGGTCAGGGATCCGGGCAGCGAAATTTCAACGCTGTGGCTTCCTTGATGTTTGCCAATGCATAGTCAATTGAACCACTTTAAACCGAACCACAAGGGAAATTCACCGTGGCCCAGTCTGAAGAACACCTGGTATCCGTAGCTCGAGAAGCGGTTAGTCAATGCAATTGGGTCGTGGGTGAATGCGCTTCTCAGTGGACACAGCGTTATGCCAAGGGCCGAACGGACGCAGATTTTGGACAAATGGTTGGGCTCAGCGGCGATCAGATTTACCAGCGACGGCGAGTTTGGGATGCTTTTGGTGCAATCTACAAGAATTACGTCGGGCTAAAGTGGTCATTTTTCTATGTGGCTCTCAATTGGGACGATGCCGAAGATTGCCTCGAATGGGCTCAGTCGTCCGATGCCACAGTGGCTGAGATGCGGGCCTGGCGGCGTGCACAAAGAGGTGAAGACCTGTTCGCAGAGTCGTCGGACGGATACTCGGAGTGGGCCGCCCCCATCGGTTTTGATACGTCCAGCATTCCGTTGAGCACGGTTGTGGATCCCTCGTCTTATCTGACGCCGGGGCAGGGGCCACGAGCAGGTGTGGCAGTGGCAGATCGTGAAATGAATCCAACCATGGCAGGAGCCGCCCGAGAATCAGATGGTTATGCTCCATTCAAAGCCGATGCGACAACTGTGCCCGCTGCTGTGCGGGATACCGATCATGATGCAACAAACCGAGCACCCCTCACACCAGAGCAGCTTTGGAAAAAAGCGGCTACAATGCTGGAGCGTCTGAACAGGGCATTGACAGAAGATGTGATGGACGCGCTTGACGATCAGCCGGAAAAGCTCAGGCATCGGATGGCGGAAGCCCTTTCGGAAATCGTCGAGAAGCTCGATGGACGCCTGAATTGAGTCGCAGCTTAGAATATTGCAGGATCAGTAATGTCGCAGCCGTTTTCCAGCGAACATAATCATCCACAGAATCCTGGTGCAGCAGCGAACGGCTGGCTGGTGGTTGTCCTGGTGATCCTGATTGCTGTCCTTGCGTTCCGCACGGTCAGCAGCACGGTCAACAATCGGCCCGACTACACGCCGCGCGTCGTTGTATCGCGTGGCGAGTTAGGTGCGGACGAAAAGGCGACGATCGAAGTCTTTCAAAACGCGACTCCAAGCGTTGTATTCGTTCGAAGCAAGGGGTTTCGACCAGTTCGGTTTGGAGTGATTGCGGAACAGGAATTGGCGTCAGGCACAGGTTTTGTATGGGACGAGGAAGGCCATATCATTACCAACCTTCACGTGGTTCGTGATGCTGTGCTTCGGAAAGACGGAACAAGGACGCAGTTGGAGGTTCAGCTTGCAGATTCCACCGTCTGGGACGCTCAGTTCATCGGGGCTGTTTACAAACGCGATATTGCCGTACTGAAGATAGCCGCAAAGCCGTCACAACTGACCCCGATTACCGTTGGCAAATCCAGTGACCTGAAGGTGGGCCAAAAGGTACTTGCCATCGGAAATCCATTTGGATTTGACCGCACTCTATCAACAGGTGTGATTGGGGGACTTGATCGGAGTGTCGCCACTGGCGACCAGGACAATGAGTTTCTGAATGGGTTGATTCAGACCGATGCGGCAATTAATCCTGGAAATTCGGGAGGGCCACTTCTGGACAGTGCCGGTTTACTGATCGGCGTCAATACTGCCATCGTATCGACATCTGGTGCCTCCGCAGGACTAGGATTTGCCGTGCCCGTAGACGATGTTCTTGCTGCCGTAGATGAGGTGATGCAGGTTGCCAGCCAGGCACCGTCGGCCGAACTTGGAGTGGGAATTCTTGACCCGGATGAAGCCCGAAGTTTTGGCATCCCGGAGGAAATTCTCCAGAAGGGACCGATCATTCGCAACGTCTATGCAAGGACTGCTGCGGCAGAAGCGGGATTGGTAGGAATGCGTCTCAGCCGGTCGGAAATCGTTCTTGGAGACCTGGTTCTTGCAATAGACGGCAAGCCTATTCGAACCGGCACGGAGTTACAAAAGGCAATTCGCAGCCGATCTGCCGGGGATGTCATTATTCTGGACATACTTCGAGGTACACAGACAGGTCAGGTTTCTGTTACCCTGAAGCCGCCGATGATCCTGCTCTGAATCGAAATGGAGTATCGGCTCGGCAGTCTTTTTGGGCAAACAGCGGGCTTGATGAGTGGATTCTGCTCCAGACGATTCTTTGATCAGCGAAGCCGTCGCCGGAAATGATCGGGCGTACGAACAGCTGGTGTTCCGATATCAGGATCGGCTCATTCATAGTCTTGAACACACCACAGGCTCTCGCGAGGATGCGCTGGAGATCGCGCAACAGGCATTCATTCAGGCGTGGCGCAAGCTCGACACATTTCGTCAGGAGTCACAGTTCTATTCGTGGCTGTATCGGATTGCACGCAACGTTGCGGTCAGTCGTTCCCGAAAAAATCGACTGAACAGCAATTCCCTCGAAGCGTATTCGGATGCGACGGGTTTCGAAGCCACTTCAAATGCCGCACCGTCTGATCGAATCGAGCGGTCAGAGCAGATCAATTCGGTTCGAAGTGCACTTAGCCAGATCCCCGAAGACTTTCGGCAGCCGCTTGTGCTGAAAGAAATAGACGGATTATCGTACGAGGAAATCAGTCAGCTTCTGGATATTCCAATGGGTACCGTCAGAAGCCGAATTTACCGCGCAAGGCAGGAGTTGACAGAACGACTTAAACGGCTGCTGGAAGACGATTGAAAACAGAAGGTTACTTCGCTGGAACCCAGGTGTTCCAGGAGCAGTAATACATGGCTTTCGGAACTGAAGCGTCAAGGATCTGATCGGCGAGAGAGCTGCCAGAGGCTTTTGATCCGACGATCGCATCAACAAGACCTGGCGTCGACCGGTATTCAAAAGCTTCCCACTTGGCCAGCTGAATTTTCGCGGCGAGAGCAGCCGCAGCATCTTCGACGTAGCCCAGTTGATCAATCATGTGATTCTGCAGGGCTTGACTGGCCGTATAGATTTGTCCGGTTGCCAGACTTCGTACCTGTTCCTGGCCAAGCTGTTCACGGTTGTCCGCGATTACATCCACGAACCGCTGGAATGAATCGTCCATAATGGCTGCCCACACTTGTTGCTCCTGAGCCGTCATGTCTCGAAACGGATTGAGCGTATCTTTCAGCGGACCCGTTACCAGTGGCTCAACTTTCACCCCGATTCTGGATGCCAGTTCCGTTGCATTGTATCTCGGCACAATGACCCCGATCGAACCTGTCCAGGTCGTCGGTTCAGCGAAGATCCTGCCTTTTGTCCCGATACCCATCGCAATGTAGTAACCGCCGGACGCGGCAATACGTTTCATCGCTGCATATACAGGTTTCTTCTCCGCCAGCGTTTGAAGTTGTCGGTAGATCTGGTGGCTGTCTGCGACAAAACCTCCCGGGCTGTCGATCGCCAGAATAACACCTTTGACACTCGAATCTTCGGCCGCCTTTTCAATCTGGCGAAGCCATCGTTCTGTAAACGGAGGGCTAATTGTTCCTGTGAAATTGATAACAGCAATCCGGTCTGCAGCGCCTTTGGTGCCAAGCAGATGCACCTCAGGGATTCTGGGCGGTTGATAGAGACTCGGATAAATCCCGATGTACCAGACGTTCAGCAGGATTGAGAGCAGCAGAAGCAGCATCACAACGCGGTTGCCCCGTCGTGACTGATGCGGCGATTCAATCCGCAAGACAACCGTTCCTTCCTTTTCGACGTGAATCTCACGACTCGGAGCCGAAGATATATCAGCTGCGTCATTTTTCGATGATGTCATGAAATGCCCTGTTTACCTGTTTCTGAACCCCGGGGAATGTCAGTGTTCGACCAGCTTCTCTTACAGAAGGATACTCGCGGGTCTTTGGTTTGCTGCAACGATCACCCCATTATGAATAGTTCAATTTGAGGGAATTCTTCCAGCAATGTTCGCCAGTCTGCAGCTTGTGATGCAGGCCGAATTGCTGAAGCCGAGTCATGAACGCCTGAGCGACTTCAGCCAGCGGGCTAATTGCTTCAGGTCGTCGCTATTCATGCTGGAGACGAGGTCCAGACGGTGGCTGTCGTGGACCATGAGAATGTGCTGTTCTCTGAAGTAGATTGTGTCACCCTGATGAAG
>JAGQQE010000112.1 GCA_020426345.1 Planctomycetaceae bacterium | reverse complement strand
CGCCTTGTTTCTGGTCACCTTGTTTTTGGTCACCTTGTTTTTGGTCACCTTGTTTTTGGTCACCTTGTTTTTGGTCGCCCTGCTTTTGGTCGCCCTGCTCTTGGTCACCCTGCTTTTGGTCACCCTGCTTTTGGTCGCCCTGCTTTTGGTTGTCGTTCTGTGGTTCAGAGGGGCCGGCGGGTTCCTTAGGTTGTTCTATGGAAGTCTCAGGTCTCGCGTCGTTGTCTCGCCCCGCGTCATCTCCGGTGCCCGGGCGCTTTGTGTGATCGCTGGCATCTTCCGCCGGATTTTTCATCGGGGCATTAGATTCGCCTTTGACGTCTCCGCTTTGGGGGGCATCTGCATTGGTTGAGGAGTTTTCCGGATCATTACCCTCTGGTTCCGTGTCCGGTGGTGGGTTACCTTGATCCTGTTCAGAGCTGGGCGCAGTGGATCCATTCGTTGTCGGTTGTTTTGAGCTCTCGGCTGGCGAATCAACTGACGGCTCGGTCCCATTCTGCCCCTCAACACTGTCCTGTGGCTCTTTTGAGGCATTGGCCTCGTCTGGCGATTGGCTTTGTGATGTGCCATCGCTTTGTGCTGCGTTGTCGCCGTCGTGTTGCTCAGCCGCAGACGGATGGCGGGCAGTTTCTGGTGTGTCTTCTCCTGCTTCATCCTGTGCATATTTTTGCAGGAGTTCGTGTAACGCTTCAGCGTCGTCCGCTTTTTGTTCGCCGGGTGATGTCTTCGAACGCATCGGCGTGGCGCCGTTTTCATCACCTTCGGACTTCGTGTTGCCGGGATCTGGTCGCTCGGAGTTGGCGTCCTGCTGTTCGCTTTGGCCGTCTGTGGCGTTCGAATCTTCGCCCGACGTTTGGTTCAGGCTCTGATCAGAAGGGGTTTGTTTGCCAGGATTTGAAGGTTCGCCCAATTCCGGGTTGGATGTACCTTCCTGCGGTCTGTCCCCAGCGTTCGTCCTTTCCTGGTCGGCGGCTTCTTGATGAGGTGCGGCATGCTCTTCACTGCTGTCTGGGTTCTGTTCCTTCGTATCTGTACTGGCTGGCTCCAGCGACTCCTGAGCACCGGTGCGTTGTTGTTCTTCAATCTGCTCGTTGCGCAGTCGCTCTTGTAATTCGCGATCTGCTTCCAATTGATCGGCCAGAGTTTTTTCATCGGCTGGCCCCTGAATGTGCAGGGTAAGTTCACTACTGCGTCCCTGATTGCCCAAAGGCGGCTTATCATCCCGAGCAACGACGTAATATTTGATGGTATCTCCGGCAGTCGCTCCGGTACGCTGGATTTTGAAATCCCACGTCCCGGACCAGCGTTTCTGCAGAGATGAATTGCCCGCATAGAACAAGACTTCGTCGGGCTGGATCGGTACCCCGTTGAGTTCAACATGCAGAGCGACAAGCCTGAGTAGAAAATCCGGGTCTTCGGCGACGATCAGCAGAGGAACCGTGGCATTCTCCGGAACCTCCAAATCGCGCGAGGGATCGATCAAACGAACGATTGGCGATTCATCGCGGCGTGCTTTGATGGTGTAGACGGCGGGATCCGGATCGATGGTACCTTCTTTACTGGTCACCACGATGCGATAGTGCGTTGGAAAGGTCCCGTCTTCCCGGGCGGTCAGAGCAAATTCCGCCGACAGCCGTTGATCTTCAATCACCATCGGCAATTCTTCAGCTCGTACGGAGAAGCCGGCATCATCCGAAAACTCCAGCATGGCAGATGTGACTGCCTGAGTCGCCTCGGCCGTGATCCGCAGTTCCGTTCCTTCCCAGGCATCGATGTGTCCCGACGCATCGGAACGTTCCGGAAGAACCATGTAATCCGGGTACTTGTAGTCCACCTGAGTCACGGCGGCGGTCGGAGGCTGCTGAACCTGAATGGTATATGTCTCGGATGCCGCGTCGCCTGCCAGAATCTGGTACGAAAAGCTCTGACGTATGCCGCGATCCGCCTCACCAGACATCAACACGCGATACCGTCCCGGATCTTCGGTTGTCCGCATTTGGAGACGTTCGTTGACGAACCTCTTGTCTTCCGTTGTGAATTGAAGAACAACATCTTCAGGCACAACTCCCTCTAGATCAGCGATAAATTCGACGTGGGAGCCGGATGGCAGAGAGGCATTGCCTGGTTTAACGCTGAGGATCTCAGTTCGGGTTGCTACATTGGCTTTGAGGAAGGTGAGGGGGCGAAGCAGACTGATAGATTTCGGGCTCACGACCGCGTAGATGCACGTGATCAGTACCAGGAGAAAAAGTGCTCCCGCCATTCTGACCAAATGGGTTCGATCAATCACCTCATCCACATGCACTTCGGACAGTCGTTCGGCCGTGCGACGCTCCAGCGTTTGTACAATCGCAGGGTCGGTTTCTCTTCCCGCTGCCCGAAGGTCGACAAGGGTCAGAAGTGAACCGCGAATCTGATCATCTGCTCGATCCAGCATTCGAGCGGCGAACAGCGGATGAATGTGGCGAAACCAGGGCCGGACCACGTAACGGATGAAAATACCTGTGCAAATGACAACCATTGTCGCCAGCATCGCAGCTCGGGTCCCAGCGCTGAACCCGCCCGCAATGACCCAGTGATCCAGCACCGTGAAGATCAGAACGTATCCTGTGAGCAGCAGCCCTGTCAGGACGATGGCGGTCATCAGCTCCGTGGACTTGATGCGTTCTCGGGCGACCCGCAGCTGGAAGTCGATGAATTCATCTGACTCCGCGTAGCTCTGACCTGGTTCACGAATGACTGTCGCCACGTTTCGTCCGCCTTGAAAAGAAGCCGATTTCTCCTGCACAATTATCGACCACGCTCTGACCAGCGTCCACTGTTCCGTCGTCCGAAGTCTGCGAGCTATTCCTCGTGAAATGAAGCTCGCAGGAGCTGGATGACTGTCAAACGCGATTTTGTGCAGCAATTCCGACGAATTGGAAGTCTGAAGGCATGTCGTCACCGACTTTTATTTATTCGTCCGGATCCTCAGTTTGGTATGAAACAAGACTGTTTACGGTCATCTGGTCCAGTTTGCGCCGACCATTCAGAAACGCCAGTTCCACCACAAAACACGCCCCGGCAACGTCAGCTCCCTGCAATTGAGCAAGTTTTTTGCATGCCTCAATGGTCCCTCCCGTTGCCAGCAAATCATCGACCAGCAGCACCCGGTCGGTATCCGCGATGGCGTCCTGATGCATTTCCAGCGCATCCGTGCCGTATTCCAGATCATATTCAAATCGGTGCGTCGCCCACGGCAGTTTGCCGGGTTTTCGCACAGGGACAAACGCTGCTCCCAGCTCCATTGCCAGAGGAACACCAAACACGAAGCCACGGGCTTCGGGTCCCATAACTGTCGTAATACCGCGGTGTCGAAAGGGTTCTGCCAGCCGTTCGATAGTGACCTGCATGGCGGCGGGCGACTTCAAAATAGGCGTAATGTCACGGAACATGATGCCGGGTTTGGGGAAGTCTGCGACAGCACGGATGTAGTCTTTCAGGTTCATTGATGTAAATTCTGTTGTGGGAGAGAAGTTGTTCGCGTCGAGTGAATAACGTCTGGCGAGCAAATCTGAGGGTTTGCGCAAATTTCAGAACCGGCGAGTAGGGTTCCGGCAGCTCACGAAAGCATATTCGAATTTCCTGTGTCTGAATCGCAATTTGACCATTGCTTGGCGCCAAAACGACAAAGATTTCCAGTCCTTAAGGGAATTCGAGCGTGCTCATCAGTCTCCCGGGACGCCCGATAATCTGGCAAGAACAGATTCCCGGTCATAGTTTCGCGGCGGATTAGAGGGTTTCCCGTTTCGAACTGTGCGTGCATTCGGTCGACCCAGTTCCTAAGATCCGCAACGTCCCGTTACCAATCGATCCGGAGTCATCGGGCTCGATTGTCACGATGTCAATCTCCCACTTCTCGTCAAATGTATTGTCCGATTCAGCAGGACGCCGGATCGAGGATTCTATGAGCTCAGTTGTTAAGTCGTCTTCATCGTACACTGGCAGCGATATCGAAGTGCTCGAAGGCCTGGAGCCCGTTCGTAAGCGGCCATCGATGTACATTGGCGGCGTCGACAGCCGCGGTCTTCACCATCTGCTTTGGGAAGTGGTGGATAATTCCGTTGATGAGTTTCTGGCGGGCGAATGCGATCGAATTATCGTCACGCTGCATAAGGACGGATGTTCCTGCACGGTCCAGGACAATGGTCGAGGAATCCCGGTCGACAAGCATCCCCGGATGAAGAAATCAACGCTTGAAGTGATTCTGACGACGCTCCATGCGGGTGGCAAATTCAGCGACAAAAACTACGCCCGAAGCGGCGGACTGCACGGCGTTGGTTCCTCAGTCGTGAACGCTCTTTCATCGGAACTCATTGCCACCGTGCATCGGGATGGGCACGAATGGGTTCAATCCTACGCACAGGGGAAACCGCTGAGCCCCGTCAGGAAAGTCAAGCCATTTCGCGGCCGCGGTACGGCCATCTTTTTTCGACCAGATGTCGAGATCTTCAGACGGACGCAGTACAACGCAGACACAATCCGTCAGCATCTCGAAGATATTTCGTACATCCACGGAGGGTTGACGATTGTCTTCAGAGACGAGCAGAAAGGTGAGACATTCGAATTGTCTCATCCCGATGGAATCGTTTCCTACATCGCCAAAGTAATTTCTGACACCGGTAAGAAGGTTGTCCACGAACAGTTGTTCTCAACAGAAAAGGACGATGCCACAGCCCGAGTCGAAGTGGTTCTGAAATGGACGGAATCCACGGATGAACACATTCGAAGTTATGTCAACGGAATCAGAACTCACGCTGGCGGAACTCACGAGAACGGCGTGAAAGCCGGCGTCGCGAAAGCAGTGCGCAACTACATGGAAGTTCATTCATTCAAGCCTCGCGGTGTGAATATCACCACGGATGATATTCGCGAAGGTCTGGTTTGCGTGCTGTCAGTATTCCTGGGCGAGCCGATGTTTCAGGGGCAGACAAAAGAACGCCTGAATAATCCGGAGATGACATCGCACGTTGATGGAATCGTCCGGCCAGCTCTGGAAAACTGGCTTAACAACAATCCCTCTCTTGCAGATGCAATTCTTGGCCGCATCGTACTCGCAGCTCGGGCAAGGCAGGCAAGTCGTGATGCTGTGACCGAAGTCAAGCGAAAGTCAACGACATCCAGAAGGACGAACCTTCCCGGAAAACTGGTCGACTGCCAGTCTCGCGACCCCAACATGTGCGAATTGTTCATTGTTGAAGGTGACTCGGCCGGTGGTACAGCTGTGATGGGCAGGCATGCTGCCACGCAGGCGGTGCTGCCACTGCGTGGAAAGATTCTGAATACCGAAGCTCTGTCGTTGTCAAAGATCCTTCAAAGTAACGAGATCAAAGATATCGTTGATACCCTGGGCGCAGGGATCGGAAACAATTTCGACATTCACCAGATGCGGTATGCTCGAATCATCCTGCTCATGGACGCCGACAGTGATGGGTACCACATTTCGACCCTGTTGCTGACGTTCTTCTTTCGCCACATGCCCGAACTCATCCGGCAGGGAAAGCTCTTTATTGCTCAGCCGCCTCTGTATCGTCTCGAAATTGGCAAAGAAATTCGGTACGCCCAAAGCGATGCCGAAAAAGAGGAGATTCTTGCAGCATTACCCGCCAATCGCTCGGCGACGGTTCTTCGCTTCAAAGGTCTGGGCGAAATGAATGCTGCACAACTACGCGATACAACGCTGAATCCCGCGGCACGCGTGCTCCTGAGGGTCGATATTGAAAGCCAGCTGGAAGCTGACAGCACCTTTCACCAGCTTTTGGGGAAAGATGCCTCTGAGCGATACCGAATCATCATGCAGGATGCAAGCTTTGCGGACGATGTCGATCTGTAAGCCTGTTTTCCCGCTTGAGTTTCCGGCAGAACAACGTCAGTATTCATCCCTCTCATGTGCGAGGTCCTCGTCGCGGCAGTTCATTTTGACCGGGAATCAACGGGGACAGGCTCGCACTCCTTAGTTTTCGAAAGGTGAAATAAGTAGTCCGAATGGCGAAAGAAGAAGCAATCCAGGTCGAAGGTAACGTAGTAGAGGCGTTGGCGAACACGCAGTTTCGCGTAGAACTTGAAAATGGGCATCAGGTGATGGCGCACGTCGCCGGCAAAATGCGCAAGCACTTCATTCGAATCGTGCCCGGTGATCGTGTCGTGGTAGAAGTCTCCCCATACGACCTCAAACGAGGCCGAATCGTTTATCGAGAGCGTTAGTACCCGAACGGAACCGCTGAAGCCCCAACGCGAGCAAGGCAGAAACGTTGCCATAGGTTGCTCGATTCCGCTGCGGGCCCGCCTCCGCCGGGGATATTCGCAAATACTCTCTCAGCTATGGCTGCCCCATGACTGATGCTGAAGAAGCTCTGCCTTTTGTGCAGCTTTTCACCGACGGTGCTTGTCGAGGCAATCCCGGACCGGGCGGGTGGGGGTGTATCCTGCGCCATCCCGCCTCAGGGTTGGAAAAGGAATTCAGTGGAGCTGCTGCCGACACGACGAACAATAAGATGGAACTGCAGGCCGTGATTGAAGGGCTGAGCCGACTGACTCGCCGCTCACGGGTTCAGGTGGTCACAGACAGCAAGTATGTGGCCCAGGGATCTCAGGAATGGATGCCGGGTTGGAAGCGAAATGGCTGGCGCCGAAAGGATGGCTCGCGGTGGGCAGAAGTTAAAAACGTTGAGCACTGGAAGAAACTCGATCGTTTGCTTTCGATGCACGTGGTCAGTTTTAAAGTCGTGAAGGGCCACGCCGGCCATCCGGAAAACGAACGTTGCGACGAACTGGCTGTCGCCGCTGCGGAAGCGCTTCAGGGACGCTGACGCGCTTACGCTAACATTTCGTGGACGTGCGTTTCTTGCCGATAATACCGCGTTTTTCCATCTTCTCGATGTAATCCGTGGCGACGGGGACCTTGCACGCGGTCTCTCCCATGTTCACCTCCACTGTTCCGATGCGGCGTGCTGCCGCTTTAGACTCCTTCAGAAGCGGCTTCACATATCCACCGACCGAAATCAGGAAGCTATTCATTGAGTAACGGCATCGATCCGGAGAATCGTGGATATCCTTTTCGACTCGCTGAATCAGATTTCTTAGTTCTTCCATGTCGAGGTCCTCGTCCGAATAAGTCGCGACGATCAAAGACCATGTTGACCAGCCTGTGGGATGCAGAGTTTGTTTTCTTGCATTGATCCACTTGTTGGCAAGTTCCCGACCGAATGGACTTTCAGCAGCAACGCCTGGAACAGTGTGTTCACTGATCATGTACCAGAACGCTTCCCTGGCCCATGATTCGAGCTGCTTTTTGGTCATCCTGGCACCATCGGCGATGAGTCCCGCAAGATACATCGCGTCAGAATTTCCGGTGGCGTAAAGCCCCATCGCCAGGTCCTGATTGCCGCGGAACTTCTTCTGGATTGGCTTCAGATCCCCAATCTTCACACCAAACATCCTGTCGGTGGGAGCGCCATGGCGTGCCAGCACCTTGCGAGTCTGTTCGGAGCCGAGCGATTCCAGGGCCTGCATGACTTCTTCGACGGTTTTCATTTCTGAATTGTGTCCCGGGCGGCTCGAGGTATGGGCTTACTGACCAGCTTGGCGACTGGCACACGCACAGACTTTCACTGGCTTGATCGATTCAAGCGGCCAATTTTCACAATTCGGCCGTTGCTACGCAATCCACACACCTGATTCCCGCAGCGATTCATGTTGTCGAATCGCAATAATTGCCGAGTGCAGGGTCGGGTAACGGGCGGAAGTCGCCGATGCATAGGGCGTGTGGGCACAGCAAATGATCAAGGAGCTTTCTAATGTTGAATTCATGGACCGGAAAAAGTATCCGGGCTTTCGTTGCGGGGTTGACACTCACCGCTGTAGCCCTGCCAATCCAGGCTGACGAATCCTCGCCAAAACCGCTTCCGTCGGCAAATGCACCCGCAAGGATCCGAGATGTGAAACTTGACGCAGCCGGCAATCTGGCTGTTCGGTTGTTGAGTGAACAGGGGAAGCCACTCAGTGGTATCGGTGTGGTTGCTCGGAATCCAGAAGGTGAAGAAGCAAAAGCAACGAGCGATGCAGGTGGGATCGCTACGTTTGTGAGCCTGAAGCCCGGCACATATGCCATCCCTACAGGCACTGGATTAGAAACCATTCGTGTCTGGAACGCACGTGTTGCTCCGCCTCAGGCGCTGGATTCCGTTGCTGTGGTGCTGCGAGGGGACGTTGTCCGTGGTCAGGCAATTCCGTTTGTGGCTGGTGGAACGACTGCCCTGCCAGTGACTTCGGTACTGTCGGTCACAACACTCGGTTTGGCCGGCTTCTCTGCCATTGAAACGCAAAACACAAAGGACGACAACAAGGCTCTGCAGTCGCAAATCAGTGCATTGCTGGCCAGTCCTTAATAGATAAACGGTACCCACAAAGAAGTTGGAATGCGGTCACCAGCGTTGTAAACGAAGGTGGCCGTTTTCTTTTTGATCGCCAACTTTGCATTTCTGCCTCCGAGTCTTCTGGAACTGAAAGGACAATTCGATGGCACTGATGGTCGTCATGGTCTTTCTCTTCGCAGGTTGGATGCTTTGGGGTTGGATGGTTTCTGAGCATCGCAATATCTGGTGGATGAAAAAATGGTGCGCGATCGCATTTGTGTGCACTGTGATGCTCATTTGCGTTGGAACGGGGGCAGGACTCACCCTGGTGATTGTGAAGCAGAGTCACAGGGCTGAAGTCAGGGAATTTGCTGGTGCGCTGGAATCCGAATTGGCAAAGGGGAATTCACAGAGAGTTCTGGCGGAACTTCGCAGTGTTGTCAGCGTCCCGGACGAATGGTCCAAAGACAGCCAGGACCTGCTCAAACGAATGACAGCCTCAACTGACCGCATGCAGGAATCGGGGCGTCGCTCTAACAAACAGCGCCAGAGTGATATTCCGGCGCGTGTTGCAGAAGATAGGGCTCGCTCGGAAGCTTACTGACCCTTCGTCACCAGTGACCTCATTCGTTGTCGCATTTCGAAATGGAGTTCAGTGACCTGATTGAGTTCTTCGGGCGACAGCTCCGCACGGCTTGGCACAAACACCTGAGATTGATAGGTCACAGTATCCAGCATGGCAAAATTCTGGTTACGGAAGAGTCGCTCGACGAGCATGTTTCCTGGATTCGCTCCCGGTGGTTCCAGTGGCCTGCCGGTTCGGTCGAACAAGCTGTAGAACAGCGTTCCGTATTGGCTCTCCTGCGGATGGCTCATTCTGACAATTACGCATGCCCAGTCGTCGTCGAACTTTGTCTCAATGTTGTGAACCTGCCACCCTTGTGCGATGTAGCAGGTCTGCAACGAATGCCAGCCGTAGAACGGATGATCGCAGGCAACGTGCGCCTGAAGCCCCGGCTGCTGGTACATCCAGATGTTTGAAAACTCGCCCTGAGGATTGTCCGTTTCGCGGGTCTCCTCGCGGTATGCCTGTTGCTTAAATCCGGAGACTGCGGACGCCAGTGAGTCGGCCTCAAATTGTTTGAGTGATGACTTCCCAGTGGTCTTAGAAACCAGAGGATCGGCGATCAGTGAATAGCACTGGGTGACCAGCAGGCACGCTGCCGCGAACAACACACCGGCCCTCAATTTCAGATTTGCGGCGGGTTGATCTTTTGGCACCGGCATTGCCATGGCAGAAGTTTGGGTTCGTCGGATCGGGTGGGGAGCAACAAACCAGTTCCATGCTCTGACGATGGGATTCTTCAATCCAGCCGGAGCTCCCGGCCTTCTGATTTCCGGAACAGACTCCGTGAAGAACGACAGGAATGCATCGGCACTCAACATCAGGGCTGCTGCAACACCAAGGCAAATGTATCCCAGAATGTCGTGCGACAATCCCGTGGACCAGTCAATCTGGTAACGCTGCCATGCAACTGCGATCGTGATGATCCGCAGGACATTCATCAGCCCTGCGAAACAAACGCCACTCAGCAGCATGATGACAGAGTGGATTCGACCCCGGCGTTTCATGGCGATCACCAGGGCTGCGAGAAATAATACAGTGAACAGCGATTGAACCCCGCTGCAGGCTTCTTCGACGAGGAATCGTTTACCCGGGAAATCCAGAACATTTCCCGACCGAATGTGGATGAAGCCGAATTGATGAAGTGACTTGCTTGCGAAGCGAGTCGTCAATGACTGTAACGACTGAATCACCTGCACATCGCCATTTGACGGAAGCCGCAGTGTGAGTGCGGGCAGCAGCGCCAGAGACGTTAAGCGACGTCGGGAAACCATGACATCCTGATTCCCGATGCACCAGGCCAGAGTCAAACAGAAGGCACCGATCGCCATGAGCCACGGTGAAAAGATAGCCAGCGAAGCGAGCACGAACAGGACATCCAGACCAATCAGGGAAGTCGTTCGCCAGTCTTTATGAAACACCCCGGAAGATCGTTGCCGAGCGAGCAGCAGGAATGCCAACAGGGCAAAGGGAAAGAACTGATAGTGAGTTTGGTGTCGCCAGAGTCCGACGTAATACAGCACAAGGAACGGCAAATGGGCGACAACCCAGGCGAACGCAACCGGATTGTTACGAGCGTAACCCACCAGTTGAACCGGCAGGGACGTGATCTTATCTTTGAAGCTTGGGGGTGTCTGGTCCATAACCCGACATTCTGCCATTCACTCGGGAGATTGCAATTCAAAAAAATCCCTGCACGAACTTCCATGGCCGTCGGAATGTTCACTTTTCAGATCAGGGCGGCAGAACCCGTATCTTCGCTGAGTTCGCTGATGCCACTCTCCCACAGGATCGTTCTCTCACGCAGGGATGGTGGCAATGCCCGTTTTAGTCTGCGCCGAGCCTCTGTTTCCGTCGTTCGCGTGCTCAGGTGGGAGAGGATGATCAGTTCGTTGTTGAAAAGATCCGCGCGTTCAAGGATGTCATCCAGATGCATATGGCCAAATTTGTGTATCTTCTCTTTTCGATGATCGGGGCGAAAGAAGGTCATTTCCGTGATCAGCACCTGAGCATTGAAGACATCGGGGTGCCCATCCAGGCCCTTCGGGGATGTGTCGCCCGTGAAGCAAACCAACGGGGTGAGCGTTTCATTCGTCACTTCGGCGCCGCTGAGTCGAATGTCGCGAATCTGATCCCCGCTTAGCCCCTGAAACTCAGCCTTCAGCTTCTTACGGCAGTCGTAAACGATGTAGCCAACTGATTCGACGGTATGTTTGGTCGCAAACACAGTCACTCGGTGTTCACGCGAAAGCGTGATTTCGTCGCCCTCTTTCACACCGACCAATTCACACACCATCCGCCCACGATCCAGCCGTTGCCAGGCTCGCATCATTTGCCAGACCGGGTCGACAATCTCGATGGGAAGATAGATGACTGGGGGTTCCATCTTCATCATCCGGCGACGGGCGACGTAGACGGGCAGAGCGGCCATGTGATCGAGGTGACCATGGGAAACAAAGAACTTTGGCGTACCCATAAACGACCACGGGCTGGCGCCGAGATCAAAGCCCAGTTTCAGTTCAGGGATTCGCCAGTACGTCTGTACCGCTGCGCGTGAATAGCCCTCAATTGTCAGCGCTTTGTGGCGGACGGAGTGCAGCGGGAGATTCTCTAACATGAATACGTTTCAATTCTCTTGAGTCGGTGCGTGCTTCTGAACGGCATTCACAACTTCGATGTGAAATCGGCCGTTGGTAACAACCATTCCTTCATTCCGTGCGAGAGTGGAACCACGGCTGAAATCTGCATCATTGCCATGAATATCTGTAACGCGCCCTCCCGCCTCTTCTACGACAAGCACTCCGCCTGCATGGTCCCAGATTTTTTCCTGATAACCCTTTCTGGTCGGCAAACGAAGATACAAGTCTGCATCTCCCCTCGCGACAGCCAGGTATTTGCATTGACTATCAATTCGGTAGGGTTCTCGAGTGATTCCCAGTTCAGACGCAATCATCCCGGACCAGTCATGCGAACTGTGCCCGCTCTCGACGGATTCGCAGAAACGTGATTCACTGCTCGCGGAAGTTGTCGTCACGGCGAGGCGTACGGGTGCGGAACCTGGTGCATCAAGAGCCTGCATCCAGCTACCATGCCCTCGAACCGCCCAGGCCAGAACCCCAACCGGGGCATCCGCATCGGCATCACGGAATCTCATATTGGGGCAACCCAGGACGCCGACTTCGATTTTCCCGTCAACAATCAAAGCCAGAGAAATGGCGTACTGTTCGTTACGCAGAAACCCCTTTGTTCCATCAATCGGATCCAGAGTCCAGAAACGCGGCCGATAGTCCTGCAGGCCGCCGCGGTCGATCCAGTCACAGACCTGATCTGCAGTGCACGTGACCCCGACGGCGTTGCATTCGGCAACAACCCGCGTGAGAAACTCGGCGCCTTCCGGGGTTCGAAGCTCCGCGGCCCCCTCCTCCCCGATGACGGGATCCGAAGGAAATGTCCCTTCAAGTGTGTGGCAAATCAGGGCCTGACTCGCGAAGTCAGCGACCGTGACCGGGCTCTTGTCTTTCTTAGCCAGAGAATCCGTCGAAATGGCTGACTGCACCGCTCGGCAGACAACGGCAGCCTGACGAACGGCTGCCAGTGCTGTTTGTAATTCTGCGTGAAAGACGGTGGCTGGATAAGGTGAAGGTTCGGCAGACATGGTCTTCGTGTCCCTGTATCTATTCTAAGGTGTTTGAGCGGCGTGGTTTAGCTCACACGATTGCGGGAGTCTACACTGTGAGGGCAATGTGTCTCAGTTTGAAGTGATTCCCTTCTGTCGGACTGGGGTTCACCTTGCTGGATGTCGGAGTGATGCCTAGAATCCGCCGCTTTTCAGCTGCTTGTAACTTGTTTTGTTGCCAGATCTTGCGGCTGCAGACCCCTGGATTTATTTGTGCAGGCCGTTTCGTCAGTCGCCGTACTCGGAGCTACCGGGTCTATTGGAACGAGTTGTCTGGATGTTATCCGCAGACACCGTTCACGAATGCGCGCTGTGGGGTTGACGGCGTACCGAAACTCGGGGTTGCTTCGTCAGCAGGTTGCTGAATTTCAGCCCGACTGGGCGATTCTGGACAGCCAGTGCCGCGGAACCTTCATCGACGATTCACCCACCCGCTGGCATTTTGATCTCGAACTGGTCTGCGACTTTGTGAGACGACCCGATGTGGATGTGGTTGTTTCTGCCATGGTCGGCGCGGCTGGATTGCCTGCCACCGTCGCTGCAGTCGATGCCGGCAAAAGGGTGGCTCTTGCGAATAAGGAAACAATGGTCGTCGCTGGCGCAATGGTGATGAATCGTGCGGCAGAAACGGGAGCGACCATCATTCCGGTCGACAGTGAACATAGTGCCGTGTACCAATGCCTTCAAAGTGGTCGTCCTGCCGAAGTTAAACGTGTCGTCCTGACAGCCAGCGGTGGTCCCTTTCGGGGATGGACTCGAAGTCAACTCCAGACGGTGACGCCGCAGATGGCCTTAAAGCACCCCACCTGGCAAATGGGCCGAAAAATTACGATCGATTCGGCCACGATGATGAATAAGGCGCTTGAGATCATCGAAGCAAGGTGGCTGTTCGGACTCTCGCGACATCAACTGGCTGTCGTCATACATCCTCAGTCGGTCATTCATTCTCTCGTGGAGTTTGCCGATGGGGCTGTCATCACGCAAATGTCGCCTCCGGACATGCGACTTCCCATCCAGTATGCGTTAACCTATCCCAGTCGTCTGGACTGCCCGGCGCCTTCAGTGGACTGGGCGTCCCCGATGAATCTTGAGCTCAGCCCGCCCGATTTCGATACCTTTCCAGCACTCCGGCTGGGTTTCGAGGTCGCCGAAGCTGGTGGGAGCGCAGGAGTTGTTCTGAACGCTGCGAACGAAGTGGCTGTGGAACGATTCCTGAATCTTGAATTGCGTTTTGATCAGATCACACAGGTGGCAGAAGAGATTCTGCGCCATCATCAATACGACGCCAGCCCGGGTTTGCATAGCCTCATGCAACTCGACGGGTGGGCGCGGAAGGAAGCTCTACGGTGGACACCCTGATTCCCAATCTTCTCGCTGCAGTCGACATTGCCTCGATTGGTACCACAATTTTCAACGGTCTGCTCGTGATTCTGGGGCTCGGGTTGGTGGTCTTCTTTCATGAGCTCGGCCATTTTGCTGTGGCGAAATGGTGCAATGTTCATGTGGAACGATTCAGTATCGGGTTCGGCCCGATTCTATGGAGTCGTCAGAAAGGTGAAACGGAGTACGCACTGTCTGCCTTTCCATTTGGTGGCTATGTCAAAATGCTGGGGCAGGATGACATGGATGCCAATCAGATGACCAGCGATGAGATTGCCGAAAATCCGCGGGCTTATTCCGCAAAGACAGTTCCGCAGAGAATGGCCATCATTTCTGCGGGAGTCATCATGAACGTCGTCACCGGCTTTCTCTTCTTTGTGATCTGCTATTACCTTGGCGTCGAAGAACCGTCTCCACTGGTGGGATCCGTGATGCCCGGTTCTCCTGCATGGACCGCAGGCATGCGCCCCGGTGATCGCATTGAATCCATCAATGGCGAAAAGATTCAGAATTTTTCAGACATCCTGAATTCCGTGATTCTGTCCAGTGGTGACCTGCGCTTCCAGGGGACGCACGCCGACGGGAAAGCCTTTGATGAAGTCATCACACCGGAACGAATCGAAAAGACTCGTTCTGTTGGTCTGATTCCGTCATTGACTGCTCAGTTGAGTCCTGACATCGTCGATGACGATATCAAGGCAATCGCGATGCAGGGGCTTCCATCCCAAAAAGCCAATGGCGAGTTCCTGCCCGGCGATCAGGTGATCGCGGTTCAGGGGGAGCCCATCACTTCGTTCAGCCAACTGAGCTACCTGACTGCGAAGTATGCCTCTGAAGATCTCGTGTATGAGATGGAACGACACACCGGCAAGAGCAGCGGTGATTCAGATTCTGTCGCCACGGTCAAAATCACAATTCCTCCCGCTCCCATCAAGTCGATTGGGCTCTGGATGTCGATGGGACCAGTCAAGGCCATCCGAAAAGGATCAATCGCGGAAGAACAGGGACTTCAGGTCGGGGATCGAATTGTCAAAGTGGACGGCATTGCTCCCGGAACGGAAATGGACCCGCTCAGGCTTCCTGTTTACTTTGCGGAACGTGCCGGGGGCGAAGTGAAGGTCGTCGTCAATCGCCAGACGGTCGCTGGTGATCAGGAAGTCGAATTGACTTTGACTCCCGACGAATCGCCCGGCTGGCTTGAACGCCCTTTGCGCCAAACAGCCCCGCTTCCTATTCCTTCGATCGGTGCTGCATTTCAGGTGATTCCCCGAATCGCGCATGTTGTACCGGATTCTGAGGCGGGCCGATCCGGAGTCTTCCATGAAGGGCAGAAGGTTACATCCATCGAATTACTGCACGCGGATCCGGAGAATTTTAAGCCTGATGCCTTCGGTAAGACCTCGAAACCTCAGGTGATAAGTCTGACGGAACTCGAAAAACGGAATCCCGGGACAATTGAAGACATTAACTGGGCGTACGCATTTGTTGATATTCAGCAGGTTCCGGATCGCCAGGTCAAAATCGTCGTGCAGGACGGCGAAAAGAACGTGGATTTTATCCTGAAAGAACACGAAACGGAATCCGACTGGAATCTGTGGATTCGTGGTATCAACGGCTGGAAATCGGCATCTGATCTGAAGAAGGCCACCTCGCTCGGTGAAGCGCTTTCCATGGGACTGCATCGAACAAAGAGCACCGGGATCAGCATTTATATGACACTTCAGTCGCTGATCTTCGGGAACCTGCCAGCAGATTCAATCAGTGGTCCGCTGGGTATCGTTTCGATCGGGACAAAAGTCGCCAGTAAAGGATTGATCGAACTGATGGTCTTTCTGGGTTTTCTCAGCATCAACCTGGCGATCATCAACTTCCTTCCCATTCCCGTGCTGGACGGCGGGCATATGGTGTTCCTGATCTGGGAAGGTGTCGCTCGACGAAAACCAAATGCAAATGTCACTAACTGGGCGTTCCGTATCGGGCTGCTCTTTATCATCGGCCTGTTCATCACCGTCATGATTCTCGACGTGTTTTACAATCGTTTATGGGCGGAAGGTTGATGACTGAGAATGTTTCTCGGCGCATTGTGCTCACAGGGGCATCGCAGGGACTTGGCCGGGCGATGTTGGAGGGATTCATCTCACATGGGCATCGAGTTGCAGCATGCAGCCGATCTGCACATGCCATCGAAGAGTTGCACGAAACGTTTGGTGAGCCACATCATTTTCGGGTCGTCGATGTGGCGGATGACAATCAGGTGCGGGACTGGGCGCAAACGGTTCTGGATGATTTTGGTATTCCTGACCTGGTGATCAACAACGCGGCCATCATCAACCCGAACAGCCCACTCTGGCAAATCACATCCAGTGACTTTGACAGGTTATTTGCCGTGAATGTCAGCGGTACAGCCAGCGTGATCCGGCATTTTCTCCCGGCAATGCTGAGTCACTTTCAGTCACACCATGAACAGGCGGGCATTGACCCCGTCATCGTCAACTTCAGTTCTGGCTGGGGACGATCTGTCGCCGCGGAAGTTGCTCCCTACTGTGCATCAAAGTGGGCGATTGAAGGACTCACAAAAGCTCTTGCGGAAGAATTGCCCGGTCACTTTTGTGCAGTCCCTCTTAACCCTGGCATTATCAACACCAGCATGCTTCGAAGTTGTTTCGCGGACGGAGCCGATGGCTTTCCTGTTCCATCACAATGGGCCCAGGTGGCGGTGCCCTTTATCCTGAGCTTCAATCGTCGTCACAGTGGTCAGTCACTGTCCGTGCCAGGTATGTAGCTGTTTGTACCTGCGCCGAGAAACACAGGATCTGTACCAGCTAACCTAACTGTCTGTTGAAGAATCGGGACAGGTACGCGGGATGGCTGTAAGTCGTGTTTTCATGTCTCCTGCTCGAACGAGTCCCGTTCTTCATGACGCTGCTAAACTTGGACTCGCCGTGGTTGAAGTCCCTCCAACGACGTGCGCTGAAAACTGTCGGGGGCTGGTCGGATTCATCAGTTGGAAAAATGGCCAGAGTGGTGTTTGACGACATTCGGAGGCACCAGAA
>JAGQQE010000111.1 GCA_020426345.1 Planctomycetaceae bacterium | reverse complement strand
AACTGGGAGACTCTGAACCGGGCGAAGAGTACAGGCGATTTGTCGTGGATGCCGCCACACTCTATCTGACTGAGCAGCCCGATCCTGCAACAGATGATCTTTGGGCCGGAGAATACGGTACTGTGATTTTCAATTTGCTTGCCGCTCACCGAATTTCGCACGAGTCGCGCTACCTCGATCGTGCAATCGCTTTGGCCGACGAAGCCATTCGCATCTTCTGGGCCAAAGATCGCCCCCTCCCGCGCGCCAGTTCAAAGACCGATTACTACGACGTCGTGACGGGCACCGATACGCTGATTCTCGCTCTTTTGGCGGTTCACGAGCAAATCACAACCACAGATCCAAGGATCGAAATTAGTGATCTGACTCGTTAGTCCTCGTAGCGTCCAATCCCACCTTCAAATGATCACCAGTAGCCACTCACTGAGAAGACGGCCGGTATGAATGATCACGGAAATCGTTTTCACAACGGTCACGAAGCAGGACTGACCCCCAAACCTGCTACTGGACCAGGTCGATGCGAACATCGTCGACGACACACCCCGAGTAGTTGCGGAACTTGAGGTACAGCGGAATGTTTTCCCAGCCTTCCGGCGAATCGCTGGCCAATGTGTCGGCCGAGCTGATGGTGAAGTCCACGGTGGGTTCACCAGCGGTATTTGTTTCGTCGTGAAAAGAGTGGTACGCCACAAATCGCGTCGTCGTACTTTCACCGGCATGGAGAAATACGCCCATGTTGATTGGGCGGTAGTCAGGTTGTGGCAGATTTGGGAAACGATCGCGAACGGTCTTGCCCGGCCCAATGACAACGGGTTGGCCTCGATCGTCCTTCAGAATCTGGCCAATGTAACCACCCACATAAATTGCTGCGACTTGTTGCCCGCCGTCTAGCTCTCGGCTCCAGCCTGATCAGCGGGCCAGATACCGGTGCCGCCAAGCGAGTTGGAATCCCAGCCCCGGAACTATCCAGCCGGCTTCTCAACACGGCGTTCCTCGCGGCTGGCATTCTCGATGTGAATGGGTGATGCCCCCGAGCTGGCGGGTCGTCATATCGGCGAACCGTTCAGAGATGCTGGGTTCATGCTGAGTGACGGCGACGCCCCTTGAAGAGGAGAGGGAATCTTCTCCTCGGTCAATTCGACCCGCTCGAGATCACGCCCGTGGCGACCGCGCCGCCGCAAATACATTGGCTCAGAAAAAACATGACGCAGGGAAATGCTGGCTCCGGGCTTCGGTTCACCGATTGGTTATGCAGTGATTAGTCACAGTATGCGGTAGAGCCAATGTGCCAGGAAGCTGGCAAGAATTGTCAATGCATAGATAATGAGTTCCCATGGGTTTGGGATGAGGCCATCGTAGAATCCGTAACCAGTTGACTCGAGCTTGCTTTCGCAAAATGGGCAGCGTCCGTTTCGAACAGCACGGTTAGTGACTCGTTCAATCACCTCATAGATTGCCCAAAGTAGAAGAATGGCACTCGCGAAACCGGCGAAATTGCAAACCCAGTGATCCCAAATCGCGTTTCTGAAAATTCGAGTCCAGGCCGTACCGGCAACAGCACAACTGCCACCCATCGGGATGATTGAGGTGGGAACGACGTTCGTGCTCTCCTTTCCGCATTGGGTACATCTGAAGTTTTCGAATCCAGCACTAAACAGCATAGGTCACATGGAATCGGATAACCGAGCCGCAGCACGGTGGTTGTTTTGTGAAAGTAGAGCGAAAAACCCGGTTGACCCACTTGTTATTTGTCTGCACACTCGCACTGACTGCGTGGCGGGCACCTGCGAAACGGTCTGAATTCTACACATGCAGATCGACTTACAGGAAGTCCTGACGGCGACTCCTTTTCGAGTGCCTGGGGGGCTTCGGAATTCTCGACAAACAGGTCACGTATCGACCGGGGTATGAATCGTCTCCGACACGTAAAGTCCACCATCAGCCCGTTGTGGCTAATCCCGATGCTGGAGGTGCTGAAGGTCAGCGATCAAGTTTACACAGCGTGCTTAGTCGTTCAATTGGGCGGACATTCGTAACCCGTGTCAGCACGTAAACCGATTTCTTCGCGGTGGCAACGACAAAGAACGGAATGAAGCACCGAATCGTCTTGCGACTGGCAATCCGCCGCTTTGGAATCAACGGCGGTTCAGTCGGCCGTCCGACTCCTGAATCGCGACCAGCGGGGGATGAGCATCGGTACCATCCGACGATAGTCAACGTACGTCTGATGGAATCTAAGCAGGTCTTTCTCTTCAAGATGAATGGCCACAAGAATGTAGGCTGTCATGGCGAGGGCGAAGAGCAGGTGTGCAACGGTCATTGTCGGCGTCGCCCAGATGGCCATCAACCAGCCAACGTAGAGCGGATGTCTCACCAGTCGGTACGGACCTGGTGTGACAAACGGGAGTGGCTGGTACGGGACGCCGCAGAAATGCATCCACACCTGACGCAAGCCGAATAAATCAAAGTGATTGATGAGGCAAGTTGTGATCAGTACCGTCAGCCACCCCTGAGCAAAGAGAAGCCACAGGACAATCTTTCCTGCGTTAGACTGGACATCCCAGATGATTCCACCCAGTGGACGCCACTGCCAGAACAGAACAATCAGCACGCAGTTAGTCGCCAGGACATAGGTGCTGCGCTCGATCGGCTGCGGCACCCAGCGAGTGAGCCACGCCTTGAATCCCGGCCGTGCCATTGCACTGTGCTGCACGGCAAAGAGCAGAACGAGCAGGAGGTCAATGAATATGGCGAAGAGGAAGGTGGTGGTATCGGGATATCGAAAGGACGCATCGAGACGAGTTGGCGTCAGGAATCCACCCACAAAGCCTATGGTGTACAGGAAAACCCCAAGAAACAGGGCGTAGCAGGCAAAACCATACAGTAAAAATAAAGCACGTTTCATTCTATGACTCCTCAGTCTGCTGCCGCAACGCACCAGGACCATCCAAATTGTTTCGCGGAATTGCTTATGACGGATTGTTCTGACAACGCAGCGAAATTCAGCGGCAAGCGTTACGCAGAATTCTCGATGGTTGCATCTGCCCTGCGGAGCTCTGCACGCGGCATACTGGACTCTGTAGAAGTCACGGGGCCGACAGAGTTACGCAAAATGAAAATGGATCAGCGAGAACATCCGGGACCCTCTGTTTTCAGTCTGACTTTGATGAGATTCCGCAAAGCCGGGCGACAACCAGTTTTGGGGCACTACGGACAGGATTCGGGTCACGAGTTAACAACAGAGTGTTCGACGTGAAAGGCAGCCGACTTCGAGAGGTGGTTGTTCCCCGGATACACGGAGAATCCTTGTACCGTGTGACGTGAAGGCCGACCGACGTGTACTGCGTGAGGTATGCCCATGGCGTCCGCAGAGCAGGGCAAGGCCTGAAATCGTGACCCACCGGACGATGCGGTTCTTCATCTCACATTCCAGGGGCCATCGACCGATAGTCATCGTTGGTGACATTGATCGCGATGGGGCAGCAGCAAGTTGTCCGATGACGCCGACGGCCCGTACACAGAAACTCTGCCGCCAGAAAGTCCAGACGATGAAATTGGCTTCAGAACAAGAAATAACCCCGATCGCAAACGTTTACGATCGGGGTCGCGCCGTGGTACAGAACTCAGGGTATCCGCTAGTCGTCGTAATCAATCACAATGACATCGTTTGTGCTGCGAATATCAATTTCATAATCACCGAATTTCATTTCAATTCGAGTTCGGCATGGAGAGATTTTCAGCGATTTGAGCGGGCATGGAGGTGCCATGACTTCGACAAAGACGATTCGGTCCGGCTCGATGCATCCCGCTGTCCACGGGCTCATGTGCGGATCTCTGACAGCAACGACCACTGGTACCGCGTTCGGAGCGATATTATGAAGGTCCTCAACCTTTACACATGTTTCCAGCGGAACAGCGACATCCACAATCTGCCCGAGTTCACAGGGCAACTCCAGCGGAGCCGGGGCAATCATCAGCGTGGCTGAATCCATCATGCCTGGCCTCCAGGGATGGACAATGGTGACGGGGGATGGAACGAATGGAGGAACAATCGGTGACACCGGGACAAGACAGGGATCGTATGGGTTTGGACCAACAATGTTTGATCCCGGAACCGGAGCAATGGATGGAAAACCGGCAGAGCGATAACCAGATCGATAACCAGGGCGAGTTCCCTGACCGATCGTAAACGAAAAGCTGATTCCACTTCGCCCAGACTGGCTGGACGGATATCCGTAAGCCTGGCCCATTGACAGTGAGTTCCGACCATTGTGACCATGATCATGTCCTGCATGCGACGGGTTGTTCAAGGCTATGCTACGGTCGTGGTTGTGATCGCGATGTCGATCGCTGACGTTGGTCCGACCAGTTGAGCGAGAGACGGGTACCGCAAGACTTCGTGTTGGTGGAAGTAATGAGTTGAAGGGTTGTCGAACATTGCCCGCAGAGTGCTGATGGTGGGGAGCCGAATCGTTCAGGTTGCCTCGATTCGCAGGAACGTTGACTACCGGACCAGAACGTGAACCATGCCGTGGATTGCTCATATTCACGGGGTTGGTGTTTGGGTGAGCGTGGCCTCTGTTAGCGGTACCGCCGATGGCTCGCAGAATCTTTTCGAGATCATTCGCCTGACTGACTGACGACAAACAGGCTGAGAGGAGCAGGACCAGAGCAAGCCGGGCGGCTTTGAAGGATGGATTTCGCGTCGTCATGATCGCCGTCTCCCGATGAAGTCTGACAGTTGCCAATGCTGGTCGAACAAATCGTTCGACGTCGGGGAGGAAAGAGATCAAACGCCATGCCAGCCGAATAGATTGCAGTGTAACCTCCATATGGCGAAAAGGTTACGTCGATTCTGTACTCCGGCAAGAACTGCTGGTGTCGTCGTCAGGATGACAATAGCGTCGTCAATCTGATTGCAGGCCTTGCGGGAGTGCCGGTGTTGGTATGGCAAAAAAAATCCCACACCAGAAGGCCCATGGGCTGTCCGGGGTGGGATAATTTCTCAGGCTGCCTGAGTGGCTGGTGAGCGTCTGTTGTGGTCTATTTCATGGGCGAATAGTCGGTGGCTGTCATATAGACCGACTCCACTTTCGACACGATTTTTCCATCCCGCTGTGTTTCTTCTGCAACTTTTTTCCATTCGGGGTCTTGTCGAAATGCGTCCCACGATGCCTTCGCCGCATCTGCATCTTTATGAGCAATCACATAGATCAGAGTGTTTGGCTTATCTGTTGGATTCCAGTAGGCAATATTCTTCATCCCATGTTTTTCAAAGATCCGCATCGTGTGTTCGCGGAACCGAGCATTCAGAGCGTCCAGCTTGCCTTCCGGGGTGGTATATGTTCGCAGTTCGTAGAGCCATGACGCTTCTGTTTTTGATTCGACCGCGTTGACTGTGGTGAACGGTGTTAGCTGAAGTCCGGCGATGCTGATCATCACTCCGCAGATCAGGCCCATTGCAAATTGTTTTTGATTCATTTGAGTTCTTTCTACTGTTGTTTTCGAATGACCGGGAGAAACAAGACACTGTCAGTGACGGCGATCCTGCGGAGACTCTATCAGCATCGTCTGGACGGTGCTGACAACGCTGTCTGAGTCACATGCCGACTGTGAACCATCCGCCAGATTCCGAATCTGCCATTGTCCGGCGGCAAATTCATCTGCACCAGCAATCAGGGCGATTTGAAATCCCTTCTTGTCGGCGTACTTCATCTGTTTGCCGATGCCTTTTGCTTCAGGATACACTTCTGCGCCAATACCCGCCTGACGAAGTTGTCGCCCCATGGCCAGGTACGAGGCTGAACAGGCTTCATCAAACATTGTCACCAGAACGGGGGCCGGGGTTGTCGCTTTGCGAGTCATTCCCAGCTCGTCCATGGCCGCCAGCATACGGTCCAGTCCGAGGCTGGCTCCCACTCCCGGCAGTTGTTGCGAAGTAAACAGTTCGGCAAGATTATCGTATCGACCGCCAGAGCAGATCGAACCGATGCCGGGCAAGTCACCCAGCAATGTTTCGTAAATTGTTCCGGTGTAATAGTCCAGACCTCGTGCGATTGATACATCCAGTGAAACACGTTCGGCGGGAAGCCCGCACGCTTTTGCAGCACTGAACAATTCTCTCAGATTTGCCAGTCCTGGTTCGCCCGTCGCGCTGCCAGCCAGCATAATTTCCAGAGCCGACATGATCTCATCGGGTGACCCCTGCAGTTGTGCCATGTCGAGGACCTGACCGGCCTGCTGTTCTGTGATACCCACTTTCTCAACCATTTCGGTGACAACCGCGTCTCGACCGATCTTGTCCAGTTTGTCGAGTGCCCGCAGGATACCGACGGCATGTTCCATCACCCCATTCTTCTCGAGCAGCCCATTCAGTACGCCGCGATTATTGATACGAATGGTGAAGCGTTCGAATCCAATCCGTTCGATCAAATCGTTGATGACGAACAGCGTTTCAATGTCTGCGGTGTTACTTTTCGTTCCGATCGTATCGAAGTCGCACTGCATAAATTCCCGAAAGCGTCCGCGGGCGGGTCGTTCGCCGCGCCAGACTGGACCGATGTGGTAACGACGAAACGGAGTTCCCAGTTCCTGGGCGTGCTGAGCTGCGAACCGCGCGAGAGGCACCGTCAGGTCAAAACGCATCGCGACATCGCGATCGCCCTGATCCATAAATCTGAACACCTGCTTGTCTGATTCTTCGCCTCCCTTGCCAAGCAGGACTTCGGCGTATTCCAGCGCAGGCGTGTCAATGGGAGCGAATCCGTAGCTGCGATACACCGCCCGGGCTGTATCAATCAGATGTTCACGAGCCATCATCTGGTCGGGCAGAAAGTCACGAAATCCGCGGAGAGTTTGTGGTTTGATTTTTCGAGCGTTTGAACTGGTCATGAAGAAAGAAACAGCCGTGAATGAGGATACTGAGATTCAGCTTCAAATGAGGAATGGTCGGCGCGATGTCGTTTGCAACACCTTCACAGAACGGTCAGGCTGACCGGGTCACCGGGTTTGCGTCGTGGCTTTGCTGGCAGAACGGCGTGTGCGTACTCCCATAACTGTTCGGGAGTTTCAAAGAACTGGTCGTACAGTCCATCGTCATCGTATTCGCAGTTGTCAGTTGTGTACTTTCGACAGATTTCCGGACGCGTTTCATAGGCGCCGCACAGGTTGTCTTCCTGCAGATGTTTGCAATCACCCTGAACAAGCAGATACCACGTGTCGTCGTCCACAAAGACTGACACAGCTCCATGCATCATGTACCATCTCATGTTGTCGAAATCTGCCCATGTCGTCGGGCTGTCGATGCCAAGAGCAAAATATCGACAACATCGGGCAGTACAGTACGAACACAACACCTCACCCGGTGGCAATTTTTCACGTGTCATTCGTGCTGTCGCAGACATATTTCCGGCCTTGTTTCTGACGAATGGAACCAGCGAAAGTCGGCTGGCCCCTGAAGGAATGCGGGATGAACTTCTGAATGAATTTGTCCTGACGAAGGAATTCCGGCCGTCAACAACGTTCGCAATCCCGTCGCGGGGGTATTCTAATCCCTTGTAGATGCAGATGCACGCGCTGTGATTTGCAGCGAAACATCGAATTTATCCTGTTTAGGAGGACCAGTACCATGAAACAAAGAATGAATCGCCGCGTATTTGTCGGGTCGGCGCTGGCATCCTCTGTATTTGCCGGGACCCGCACCAATGCGGCAGGAACGCCAATTCTGACCGGTCTTGCCCCCGTTACGGATGAAGAGGCCCGTTCAACTGCTTCCACAGTTCAGTTTCGACCTGAAATTGAACCACTTGTTCGGCTTATCGAAAACACCCCCCGACAACGGCTGATGGAAGAAATCGGATCGCAGGTGAAGGCGGGTCTGAACTATCAGCAGCTTCTGGGCGCTTTGTTCCTGGCAGGTATCCGCAACGTACAGCCTCGACCGGCAGTCGGATTTAAATTCCATGCCATACTGGTCGTAAATTCGGCTCATTTGGCCAGTCTTGCTTCACCCGCCGAAGACCGCTGGCTTCCAATCTTCTGGGCGCTGGATGAATTTAAGAGTTCTCAGGCACGTGACGTGAATGAAGGCGACTGGACGATGGCAGCCGTGAAGGAATCACAACTGCCTGCTCCGGACGTAACTGTGCATGCATTTCGGCAGGCCATGAAAAAATGGGATGAGGCTGCAGCTGACGTGGCGGCTGCTTCGGTGACACGCCATTTGGGAGCTGGTCAGGTATTGGAACTGTATGCAGAATTCGCAGCACGCGACTTTCGAAGTATCGGTCACAAGGCCATCTATCTTGCGAACGGCTGGCGCACTCTGCAGACCATCGGCTGGCAGCACGCTGAACCGGTCATGCGGTCGCTTGCATATGCCATGTTAAATCACAACGGCGAACCAAATCCGTCGGACGCGGATTTGCCGGCAGATCGATCCTGGCGATACATCGAAACAGTTGCCGACGATATTCGGGAGGGATGGACTCAGAGCGTTGCTTCCGACAATGTAAAGACGGACGCCCGCGTCATTCTTTCAACGATTCGAACGGGCAGTGCGACAGATGCCGTGGACGCCGTCGTCGATCTTTTGAACGCGGGTTCACCTCTGCAATCGATCTGGGACCAGATTCACCTGGCAGCCGGCGAACTCATGATGCGTCAATCGGGCATCGTCGCCCTCCATGCTGTCACAACAACAAATGCCATGCGATTTCTGTTCGATCACGTTGGCACTGATCGAACGCGACGTATGTTACTACTTCAGGCAGCTGCGTTTCTTCCGCAATTCCGCGACGCAATGGTGTCGCGTGGAAAACTCAGAGACGATCGAATCGACACGCAATTCGAGACGTTTGAAATCGCAGGCACGGGCAGTACAAACCAGGAAGCTCTGCAAAGAGTTCTGTCGAATATCCGTCGAGATTCCGGAGCAACATTCGATGGTACTCTGGAATGGCTTGCGGCAGGAAACAACCCTCAGGACTTCATCAATGCGACTCGTCGCCTTGTTTTCCTGAAGGGCAATGATGCACACGATTACAAATTCAGCTCTGCGGCGATGGAAGACTTTTACAATGTCAGCCCGACGAAGCGGCCGTTTTATCTGGCGGCCTGCGCCAACACCTTTCGGGGCTCACAGGAACCTGACAACAAGCTGATCACGCGCATTCAGGCGGCACTCAGTTAATGGGCCCGTGCAGGATGTGCGATGGTTGACCATGGATGGTCATTTCTCAATCGGGCATGGGCGGTTCGGCGACTTTGAAGGCTTCCAGAAGTTCATCAAGCACGGCCGGGCCGTCTTGCTCATTGGCGTCCAGGGGCCAGTAGGCGTCGTGCGTGTCGACGACTTTCAGGTGTCCCCGATGCAGGTGTGAAAGCATATGGATGAGCTTTGATTTTCGATAACGCAGAATGGCATAACCCTCCTGAACGTGAATGTTTTCGAGTCCCCAGGCGAGGGCTCGCAGATTCAGTTCCCGCAGATTGATCATCCGGCGTGTTGGCGTCGGAATCGGGCCGAATCGATCTCGCAGCTCTTCTTCCAGTTCGCTTAACTGGTCCAGTCGATTTGCCTGAGACAGGCGTCGATAGACTTCGATTTTCAGTCTTGGTTCGCTGACGTATTTGTCGGGAATGTAGGCCGCCACAGGCAGTTCAATCTTCACGTGCCGCTGATAACGCAGTGGCTGTTTCTTTGCTGACCGGACGGCGTTTTCCAGCAACTGGCAGTAAAGTTCATATCCCACAGCCGCAATGTTACCGCTCTGTTCGGTTCCCAGAATATTTCCTGCGCCGCGTATTTCCAGGTCGCGCATGGCGATCCGGAATCCGGCGCCCAGTTCGCTGTATTCTTCGATGGCTTTCAGACGCCGAGTTGCTTTGGGTGTGACAGCCTTTCCTTCTTCCAGCAGAAGATAGCAATATGCCCGATGACGATCGCGACCAACTCGACCACGCAGCTGGTGCATGTCGGCCAGACCATAGATGTCGGCCTGGTGGATGAACATGGTGTTCGCATTCGGGATGTCGAGTCCGCTTTCGATGATGGTCGTTGCCAGCAGGATATCTGCCCGGCCGCCGACAAAATCCAGCATCGCGCATTCAAGTTCATCTTCTTTCATCTGTCCGTGCGCGATGGTCAGCGTGGCTTCCGGCACAATAGCTTTGATTCGGTCGGCAATGATCTGAATATCGTTGACCCGATTGTGAACAAAGTAGACCTGCCCGCCTCGGTTAAGTTCTCGCATGATGGCACTGCGAATCAGGCTTTCATCGAACCGGCCGACGCGAGTTTCAATGGGCATGCGATCTCGTGGGGGAGTCGTCAGGTTGCTGATGTCACGAATGCCAAGCAGAGACATGTGCAGCGTTCTGGGGATGGGCGTCGCTGTCAAAGTGAGAACGTCCACTTCGAGCCTCAGGTGTTTCAGTCGATCCTTAACTTTGACGCCAAATTTTTGCTCTTCGTCGATGACAAGCAGGCCCAGGTCTTTGAACTTTACATCCTTCGAGACGAGGCGATGCGTACCGATCAGCACGTCGATCTCGCCGGCTGCAACCTTTTCGATGATCTTCTTTTGTTCGGCTGCCGACCGAAATCGAGACAGCATTTCGATATTGATCGGAAACTCGGCCATCCGCTGAGTAAACGTTCGATAGTGCTGTTCGGCCAGAACTGTGGTCGGCACCAGAACGGCCGCCTGCCGCCCATTATCAACAGCTTTGAAGACGGCACGCATTGCGACTTCCGTCTTGCCAAACCCAACGTCTCCACAGATCAGCCGATCCATGGGACGCGGACTTTCCATATCGCCTTTGAAGTCGATGATGGCCGTCAGCTGGTCCGGAGTTTCCGGATAGGGAAATGCCTGTTCGTATTCCTGCTGCATATGCGAATCCGGCTTGCACTGCAGTCCGGGTTTCGATGCGCGCTGAGCCTGCAGGTTGAGCATGTCGGCCGCCATATCCATGACGGCATCGGCCACCTGCTCTTTCTTCCGGGTCCAGGCTGTTCCGCCAAATCTGGAAAGTTCGGGTGTTGTCTTGGCTGGTCCAATGTATTTCTGAACGAGATGGATCAGCGATACCGGAACGTAAACAACGACATTGTCCCGAAATTCCAGCAGCAGGTGCTCTTCTTTCTGCGTCTCACTATCGACCATGGTCATCCCGCGATATCGGGCGATACCGTGCGATACATGGACAACCAGATCTCCGTCGCGCAGATCCAGAAATGTGTCAATGGCTCGTGAGTCAGGAGTGCGCCGCTTCTTCGGGGCGATGGTTCTGACCTGAGCGCGCGAGAACAATTCGTTATCGCTGAGAACGACCAGTCCACCGGATGGCAGCAACATGCGGAAGCCGCGGCGAAGTCGGCCAACGCAAAGGTTCAGACGCGGGCTGAGACCTAATGGAACGTTTTTTTCGGCTTCTTCGACGAGCTCACGCAGTCGCTGCTGTTCGGCTGCGTTGTGGCAACAAAGAAGCACCTGATCTTCCGGAGACAGGAGTTCCGTCAGTTCATTCAGGGCATCCTGTCGGCTGCCGGAGAATCGTTCGAGCTGCTCAATCTTCAGATGACAGGTCGTTTCGTAGCTGTCTGCGCCAAGTGCATCGATTGTGACTGAGGGGAATTCGACCAGTCGAGCCATCGTGGCGTCGACACCAAAAAGCCCAACCGGGCTCGCCAGACGCTGCAGGTAGAGCCTGCCTTCGCTGATGGATTGCTGCATGTCGCTCAGCACAACAATACTGAACGCGGGCATTGCATCAATCAGGCTTTCACCGTCCTGAAGGATTGAAGCCGCTGAAGCAGACTCGCTGGGCGTTTCAGTCGTGCTCTGGATGGGCCGCGTGGCTGTCAGCGGGATACTCGAGAGATCATGCAGTCGTCGCTGAGACTCCACATCGAAGCTGCGGATTGATTCAATCTCGTCGCCAAACAACTCAATTCGAAACGGGTCGGATTCGGCTGGCGGGAAGATATCCAGAATTCCGCCGTGGATGCTGAATTCGCCCGGCAGTTCCACAGCGGTGACGCGTTCGAACCCCCGCTCCATCAGCCAGTCGGTGAATTCCCCCAGATTAAGCTCATCTCCGACACAGATCGTGCGCGTCGCTTCTGCAATCATTTTCCGCGATGGAACCGGCTGCAGCAATGCCGGCAGACAGGTGACCACGATCATGGCCGATTCGTCATCTGCCACGCCTTCGGTCAACCGTCGTACCGTACTCATGCGAGCAGCGAAGGTGCTGTCGCTGAGATCATGCTCCGTTGGCAGAGATTCCCAGGCAGGGAACAGACGAACGGTGCGGGTGGTCAGATCGCTGAGTTCGTCTGCGAACTCTTCAGCATCGCGAATCGTGGGAAGGACAACCACAAGCGTATGATGGGGGCAATGGGCGGCCAAAGCGGATACGCTCAGCGCGCAGGAAGAGCCCCAGGCTCCGTTGATGGCGGCACTGTTTCCGGCAGTCAGCGATGCGGTGACATCCGGAAAGCCAGGAAGTGCGCCTATCAGCGTGGCCAGTTCAGCAAGCGAAACAGGGACCTGCTGTAAGCCGTCGATAGACATAGCAGGCGGATTCTAGGAATCCGCCTCGCATTTTCCAGGGGTTACGGTACCTGAATACCGTTCACGATAATCTGGCCGTTATTTGTTCCGGCTGGCATGAAGAAGATCGTTTCGATAAACGCGTTCTGGCTGTTGGGATTCCCCAGTTGAATCAGGTTGTTCTGGTTACCAATCAGATTCACGGTGCCGGACACAGAGTTGAACACGATCCCTTCTTCGATTCCCGTGGTGTTGACGTCAAACAGAACAATGGAGTTGTTGTTGATTCCGATTGTCGAAGGCTGAGCGACAGAGGTGAAGATGATACCTGCCCCACCGTCCGTTGCGTCCAGAATCGAGTTGCCTGCGATGCTCATGTTGGTGGAAGCGGCAAGTGAGAATTCCATCCCGCGGCCTTCTCCCCCGGCAAACTGGAAATTGTTGCTCGTGATACTGCTGATCGACTGACCGAACGTTCGCATCAGCAAGCCTGTTTGCTGACCGGTAATTGTGCCGGTGACCGTCGACAGCAGTTGGTTGCCGCTCAGGTTAAGGTCCAGCTGGTCCGTTGTGGACAGCGTCAGCAGATCAAATGCCGTTTGAGGTGCAGTCCCGGAAAGAGTGATGGTGTTGGTTGTGTAGTTTTGCAGCGTTGGCCCATTCCATCGAACAACAATGGCATCGTCACGCAGACGATTTGAGTCGAATGTGTTGATCGGATACGCCGGATCAAGCGGGGTCGTCGGATTTGTTGTGTCCGTCAGGGTAAAGTTGTTGCGATCGAGATCGATACCCAGGTGGGCACCATTCGCACCGCTCAGACTTCCGATGACAACCGCATCCGTTGAATTGTCGATGATCGTGTTACGAAGCATCGTGACCAGAAACGGGTTGTCCCACTGGTCAAAGACTGTGGTGGTGTCGTCGTTCAGGCGTTCGTCGTATTCGGAGAAGACTGTTTCTCGACCGAGTGCAGCGTCATCACCGTTGTCATCAAGGATGCTGTCGCGAATGTCCAGACTGATCAGGTTCAGGGCATAGACGCCTCGAACGTCCGAACGACTAATGCGGGAATTGTAAAGCCGCATGTATTGATCATCGTCAACAGCGAGCCCGGAGTTCATGACCACGATGCCATTCTGGTTGTCATCCAGAAGCATGTAGTTGAGTTCTGTCTGTCCGCCATTCATCGTGAGGACGCCAGCTTCTCCAGCGGCAGAAATCAGCCCTCCCGAGCCGACAACGAGCTGCGTTTGATCGCCGGTGACACGGAACAAGTTGAAGCCGTTGGTTTTATTGGTTTCGACCAGTCGAATGCCGAAGTCGGGCGATGCACTGCTGTTGACCTGTTCCAGCGTGATGTTGATTCCGCTTTCTTCAATATCAACGGCTGATGCTCCAGTTGTCGTGATCGTTCCGTTGGAAACGCGAATGCGTGAGTTGTTAAACCCAAACAGACCATCTGCGCCGGTCGACGTGATTACGAGATCCGTGAATGCCAGAAGCGGATCGCCGAGGACTCCCGCGACATTGTTGACCAGTGAAACAGCCGGGTTGCCGATTGCATTGGTAACCGCAAGCGATTCAAAGGAAACGGAGGACTGAGATCCTTCAATCCGAACACCACTCTCGACACTTAATGCCGCGTTGTCGATGTTCGTTCCGGTCTGGAAACTGATGGGACCGCTGGAATTTTGAATCAGGATACCGATGTCCTGACGCGAAGCGATGGATGTACCGCCCGAAAAGTTGGTTTCACCCGCATCGTTCACAATCGCGATTGATTCGTTAGCGGACCCGGTGATACTCACTGCTCCACTGGCAGCAAAAATACTTCCGGAAAGATTGCTCAGGATCTCTATCCCACGGCCGTTGCTGCCAGTGATGGTCAATGGACGGATAAAGCTGACAGTACCTCCGGACTGTGAACCCGATACCGATACGGCCGCGCTTGTGCCGGCAGCGGCCGGACCAATCACAACGCCACTATTGACACCGTTAAAGCTCACGCGCCCTGCATTATTAACGACATTAATACCGCCCGCCTGACGATTCAGAATACTCAGGTTTTCGAAAAAGACCTGTCCGCCGGCTGCCAGGTTCTGAATGTCTACAGAATTCCCGACAGATCCATCGATCGTGGTTGCACTTCGAATTGTGTCTCGGAATGTGTTAACACCCGAACTGTTCAATACGGCGATGCCAGTTCCCGTCGCACCAACAATGTTTGCGTTGTCGATGGTGACATTACCCGCGTTATTCTGAATCAGGACTCCAAGGGCTCCTGTATCGTCAATGGTGCTGCCGGTCATGTTGACGGAGCCGCCAGTCATGTTCTCGATCAGCACCGCTTGTTGAGAACTGTTGATGATCGCTGCGAACGATGGATCCTCATTCGTGCTGGTCGATGTGAATCCGATTCGACCATCCCCGCCATCCACATGAAATGCCGGACCAACCACACTATCGATAATGGTATTGCGAATTGAAGTCGTGTCGGCAGTGTTCAGCAATTCGATTCCGCTTCCGCCAGCATTCTGAATCAGAACGTCATTGATAATGATGTCGCTGGCACCGTTCGCAAATATTCCGTGTCCGGTTGGCGAATCAATAATGAAGCCAGACAACTGCGTATCGCTGTTCATTGTGACGGCATTACCGACGCTGTTCAGGATGGTCGGTCGCGCCAATGTCTGGTTGCTGGCAAGAAATGTCGGCGAGCCGGGAAGCTGAATTGTTCCCAGACCACCGAGGCTCAGGGTGTTCTGAACGATTCGGTCACCGCTGACTGCAGTGATCAGTCCTTCGCCGAGCAGTTGTTGACCGGGGGCAAGGTTCACGACATTGTCCGGCAGTGCGTTAAACTGGCTGCCTGCATGCACAAACACGACATCTGCTCCGGACCCGAGGCCGGTTGTCAGCGAGTTAAACGGATCCGTGACAGTACCGGTGAATGGGCCAATCAGATCGTTGCTGTTGACATGAGCGACCGTGAATGGCAGGTTCGTCAGTGGATTGGTTGCCACCTGGCCCGGTAGTGCAACGCCGGTTTCAGCCGTCACGACATTCATGTTACGACGAACCGGATCAGCAAATCGCTGAATGGCAGACCGCTGCGTGTGTTCCTGACTCTGGAATCCACCGAAATGCAGCGCGACGCTGAAAGAAACGGTGGTGTTGAACGTGCGGTCGTTGGTCAGATTCAGGCCAAGCTCGACACGATCAGAAATGTCAGCCTGCAACCGGCTGTTCCATCCGGCAAATCCATCGATGTTTTGGCCTTCGTAATAATAGCCGCCTCCGAACAACCGCAGGTCAAGTCGCTCGGCGATATCACCCGGTAACAGCATGCCGATTTCTGAATCGAAGCCTCGCATCCCTTCCGCGAAATAATTGATCCGAGTGAATTGGATGTTCTGTCCCACGAAGGCCACGCTGTTCTGGTCAATTGCGGTGCCGGTCATCGCAGAAGTGACCCCGTATGTCTGGTAGGCGTTGCCGCGAGCTTCCCATCGGTTCGCCAGAATTTCAGCACCGACACCCCATTGTTTCAGACGAGATCCGGTCAGCTCATCGTAGTCGACGTACCCGTTACCGCCGACAACGATGTCCAGTTCCGGAATGTAATGACGGTAGCCGCTACCAAAGCTCCAGACCAGGTTGCCGTTGTTTCCCATCGACAAACGAGAATCACCGAAAAGTAATCCGTTTTCAACAGGGCTTACGTACGGCGTCAGGGCGATGTTTGAAATCGATTCACGGCGTCCTACCGTGTGTCCTGCAATATGCCCCGCTCGAAACGCAACGCCAAATCCGCGCTGATTCGAATCGATGACACCTGATGCCGCACCAGATGCCGGTCCGTCCCACGGAGTTCGTCCATAAGTTGGCGATTGCGAATACGCCGCGCTGGCCGAGACCATCAGTGTGGATGCAGTTGCGAACTGAATCAGTTTCTTCAGCCAGCTCTTGTAGGTGCGAACAGTCTTCATGACGTTCCTCAAACTGGACCATGACACGAATCAGCAGGGCCGATTCAGGTACTGAAGTGTTGAAACACAGCACCCTTGATCATGCGACATGACGGGTAAGCTGGTTTACTGAAGACAAAATGTTGCCTGCCAGCAAACCGGCTCTGACAAGTGGCAACGACCCGCACCGAGATGAGTACAGAATCCCTGCCGAGAGAGACGCGGCGGTTGTAACGGTGGCTAAAAATGCCAGCAACACGGCTTGACAGGATTCGAAAGCCAAAATTTCACAAGGCACAGCCGCGTTGCGCTGAACCTGCGGATTCAACGCAGTCCCGTGACGGAGTCGGCAGAATCAGCCACTCCATTCGAATGAAGGAACGACGCAGTGGACTTATTATGGATTCATATGTTCACACCTTTTCAAGGGAAGGCGGGGACTTTGCTGTGTTTTGCAATTTTGGGCCTGCCAGGCCGCGGCACGAGAATGCACCGGATCGAATCGCACCAACCGTTTTCGTGAAGACTCTCGAGAAAGGTATGGTTGCGGCCGAGGCTGCGGGCACGACAAACGGATACTTTCTGCTCTCGAACTCATGGCCTGTGATTCCATGCCTGAATCACG
>JAGQQE010000110.1 GCA_020426345.1 Planctomycetaceae bacterium | reverse complement strand
TAAATTTCCAGCGTGGCGTCTGAATCTTCATCTGCAAAAAACAAAATGCCGCCGGGAGCATTATTCCCTTTCAGCCTTTCAAGGGCTTCCGCGTGATCACTCAGGAACTCAAGTTGGAACGCGTACTTTTCAAAGTACTGGTTCAGAACCTTTCGACGTTTTCGTGACGTATCAACGACCAGCAGCTTGAATTCCGGGCGTCCAAAGGCTGCATCTGCGGCAGCATTTCTGGTTCCTTCCACCACAGCATCGGGATCGCCGAGTTCGGCGAGGGCCAGTCGAAGGTCCCGACAAGCTTCCCCAACGGTCTGGTAACGATCAGATGGATTCACATCCATCATCTTCGAACAAATGCGAGCGACACAGGGAGGCAGGCTTGGTTTGATCAGGTTGACTGGCCGCACACTCGAATACCGCTGGAGCTGCAGGCGTTCTTCGCGATCTGCCGTCCGCGGCCATGGCCCCTCACCGGTGAGCAGTTCGTAGTAGATCGCTCCGGCAAAAAAAATGTCGCTGCGCGGGTCGTTGCGTGGAGCGTTGGTTCCGCGTTCAAGCGAAGCATACTCAAGCGCTCGCTGCACGTCGTCGCTGGTTCCTGCCTGGTTGGGGTTTTCGGCCCCCGCGAGTCCAAAGTCGACAAGCTTGGCGACACCGGTACTGCTCATCAGAACATTAGTCAGCTTCAGGTCACGATGCGTGGCCCCCAGCGTCAATGCGTATTCCAGTGCAGAGCAGATCTCGTAGATGCACTTTGTCGCCTCCAGTGGAGCCAGCACCTGCCGAATTTTCATAAAATCCCGGAGGTTGCCACCTTCGACGAATTCCATCGTAAAGAAGTGGTACTTACCCTCATTTCCAATATCGAAGATTGGAACAATGTTGGGGTGAATGAACTTCATGCAGATCCGAGCTTCACGCTCGAATCCCTGAACCGCTTTGGGATCATCTGCCCATCGTTCTCGAAGCAGTTTGAGAGCGACGATCTTATTGTCATCTACCGTGGCGGCTCGGAAAACACGAGCAAAACTTCCGGACGCGTTTCGGTAAAGCAGCTTGTATCGCCCAAGAACCAGCCCATCCGTCTCGCCTTTCAGGATTCGGCCTGTCTGTAAAGGCGTGAGCAGCTGTCGACGTTCCAGAACGTCCAGCATTTCGCGCATTGTCTCACAGCCCGACATCTCAGCGTCAACCGTAGCCCATTCGGCTGGTTTCAGCAGACGAGACGTCAGCAAAAAAGACTTCAGACCGTCTTTCGTTTTGATCGGCGGCATTGACCGAGAATGCTGTCGGAGGAAAGTGAGCGGAACGCTAACTCGAATGCAGTGACTGCAGGTTCAAGAAAGGAGAACGAGAAAAGAACGTGGGATGGTGTCATTTTCCGTGCCACATCCGGGGAACGCGAGAGCCTGGGTGTGGGACATGCTGGAGTACGAAATGACACCTCAAGTTGTTTGGTCACCTTTTGCAGAAATCACCGGACAAGAAAAGTCGCACGTCCATTGCAGGGAAATGACCCGGAACCTGCCTGCTGCCGCCCTGCAACATGCCTTTCATGAATCCTATCACCTGAGCCAGGTCGTTCAACTTTTTCACCCTGGGTTTACGCAGCGAAGCAAATCTAGCGTGGTTTGGATTGATTTGACTGTCATTCTACTGCACAGACGTTACGTATCGCCGCCCGACCAGGGCCACTATCCCGTACAACACCGTTTATTCAAATAAGCCGACCGGGCGGAAGATTCCCTGCGGCTCATCCAGTTTGATTCAGCCTGATAGCGACCGTGGGTACCGCAGTGGCATCTGCTTCAGGTAACAGCCTCAATCGGCGCCGCCCGCGAAGAAACATCGGCGAAAGTGGCCGGCGCGGCGGCTTGAGGCGGCCACCAATCCTGCACCCCAAGTAAACTCAGCATATCCCTTCTGAGCTGATCCATGATTGGATCTGTTCCTCCCCTGGCCCGGGGTGTGTTCGCTGGGACTTCAATGGCAGCTCCAACATTAATTTCAACGTGCCATTCCGGCCGAATGGTCACGGCATCCGTCATGTCTTCTTCAAGTCGATGGACAGTTTCGATGATGCGTTCGGCCGAGACATGGCCGCAGACGCCTTCTTCCAGATAACCTGGTGGATAAAGTGACAGGCATTGAAGGTAGTAAGCGTCGGTGAGTTGCCTCCACCTTCGATCCCGCTCCAGAGGCGGCAAACCGCCTTTGACCAGATCCGGCAGCATGGCGGATCGCAAGTCCTTTACCCTGGCGATCACGTCACCACAACGGCGTTCGCCAAGCCATTCTTCTTCGTAGGGATGCAAAACGGCATCAATCAGTTTTCCCATTCGATGTTTGAGACTGCCGGTTTGGGGCTGACCCAGACATTCAATTTCACGTGCAGCCAGCAAAGCCTGACCCAACTGATGAACGCGTGAAACGATCGATTGATGCCCATGCGACTTCCAGAAAGTTCGGGATTCCAGTCGGTCCAGCACACCGCGGATGGTTTCTTCCGGGTCTCCCTTCAGCTGGTACCGAATCGAAACAGGGTGAATCACAACCGGGGCCGTTTCACCTGCCCTGACTCGTCTTTTGGCTGCCGCTCTGGCGATGAAAGAAACCCCATCCATCAACGACAGCAGCCGATCGTTGGCTCGAGAGATGACCCCTTCCGGAAAGATCATCAGGGGGCGTTCTGCAGTCGTGACAATTTCAATGGACGTCTCCAGAGCCTGCCGATCCAGCCCTTCCCTGTAAATGCTGAATCCACCAACGCGGTTCGCCACGAATGCTTCAAGACGTGACTGCTTGAAGATGTGCCAGCTTGCCATCGCGTAAAGGTAGCAGGGCGTTTGCTTCACAAGAACGCCCATCAGCATCGGGTCAGACGGCCGGCAATGATTCGGACACAGGATGATACCTCGCCTGGCTGCGATAGACTCCCGGAGATGGTCCAGGCCATTGACACGATAGCTAACAATCCCGTACGCCGACTTCAGAAATCTATCCAGGTAAAATCTCTGTACAATCCAGGCCCAGACTTTCCCCCGGTGTGGTGGAATAAAATGGTAGGGTTCGTCAATGACCACCTTATGCATGAATCGAAGACTTTGTGCGTAGGAAATGCGCTGACATTCAGTCGACGGAAAAACTGAATTGGGTATTCGGGGTTAACGCTAACAGACTGAACCGCGTTAAAGAATCGGCGAAGGTCGCTCCCCGGGGGAATCCGCAGAAATTGAGCCCTTCAAACTCGAAGTTCTGGCATCGTTTGCAGGATTCGTTTCTTTCGCGTCTGTGCATGCCGTTGAAACGCAGTGCCGCGTGCATTTCGGGATTCTACTGACTAAGCTTTTTCAGTTCAGAAGTGTTACTCTTCTCAACCGACTGCCGTGCGACGTCAGCACGACCACCCCGATAACCCCCTCCCGCCCCTCTCAAGGACATCCTGCCATGTTAAACCGTAGAAAGTTCCTGTACACAACTGGTGCCGCAACTGCAGCCTTCGCAGCTCCAGCTCTGGTTCGCGGCCAGAACCTGAACAGCAAGTTGCAACTGGCCGGGATAGGTTGCGAAGGTAAGGGCTGGTCAGACATCCATGAAATGTCTTCTCATCCTCAGATTCGCTTTGCCGGATTCTGCGACGTCGACTTGTCGCGAACCGAAAAGGTCCGGGAGCTGGCTCCTGAAGCGCCGGTGTTTCAGGACTACCGTGAGATGCTTTCGGAACTGGGAGACAAGATTGATGCAGTGACCGTGTCGACCCCGGATCACATGCATGCGTACATTGGGTTGGATGCAATGCGTCAGGGAAAACACGTCTACTGCCAGAAACCGCTGACGCACAATGTCTGGGAGGCTCGGCAAATGACGCTGCAGGCCAGAAAATCCAACGTCATCACAAGACTGGGAAACCAGATCCACTCGCATGGTTTCTACCGAACTGCCGTCCATGCAATTCAGTCCGGGCAGATTGGAAAAGTAAAACAGGTTCATAGCTGGTGTGCAGCAACCGGCCACGGCAAGTCTTTTCATATCAGTCGACCAGAAGGAAACGTTCCCCATCCTGCGACTGTGGACTGGAACCTCTGGATCGGCGTTGCGCCCATGCGTCCGTACGGCGGCATGAAGGTCTACCATCCATGGGGATGGAGAGACTGGCAGGATTTCGGGAATGGAGCTCTTGGAGACTTTGGCTGCCATATTTTCGATCCCGTGTTCACAGCATTGAAGATCAACAAAGCCCCGACTCAGTTCACAGCTGACCATACCGGTATGAACCATGAAGTATGGCCAGCTCAGACCACCGTCAACTACATCTTCCCCGGGACGGAATTTACATCCGGGGACACTATCGCAATCTCCTGGAATGACGGGGGCAGACTGCCTTCAAGAAACGGTTCACACCTGCCGTCCGGCGAGGGATTGCCGTCCAGCGGATCCCTTTTTATCGGCGAGAAGGCGTCGCTCGTTCTCCCACATGTGGGTAAGCCGCGCGTCTATCCGGAATCACCTCTTGAAGAATTGGACAACCAGAACCACTATCACGGATGGGTGGATGGCTGCATCAGTGGTAAGCAACCCAGTGATGGGTTCGATTACGGCGGTCCACTGACGGAAGCTGTGTTGCTGGGAAATATTGCTGTGCGGTATCGCGGGACAACGCTCAAATGGGATTCCGAATCGATGACAATCCTGAACCACACTGACGCTAACAGATGGCTGCGTCGGGAATACCGTGACGGCTGGGATATTCCTGCCGTCAGCTGACAAGAATTCAACCAAAGTGACTGAAACGGACGAATCCCAAACCTGGTGGACACGCATCGCAGTACGACTTGGTGCTGCCAGTGCGGCTAAAGAAGTACGCCGAGTCCTCTCCACGGATACCCACCATGGCGAATCGGAATCCGCGTCACTGCTTCGCAAACGACTGCGGGCAGTGACGCTGCTTCTGTTCCTGATTCGGGCAACGTTCGCGGTTCGCCAGCTTTTGTCCGATCACATGGATTTGTCCACACGGCACGGAGTTGTCATTGGGTGCCTGGCAGTCCTTTTCGTCGGTCTCCAGCGATCGCCTCTGTTGACGTCTCGCAGGCTCCGGATTGTTGAGGTCGTGCTCTTTCTCGGGTTCTCCGTGGATTCGGCGATGACCCTGAATGAGCGGCTTGCCCACATCGGCAACGAGATGACTCACACTGAAGCGAGTCATCCCGCTCAGGTCGTAGAACTGGTTGCGGCGATTAAAGACCAGGTCGTGGCCTCTATTGGTCTCATGCTGATCTACGGAATGTTCATTCCGAACTCAGGTCGAAAAGCTGCCCCGGTGGTCCTGTTGATGGCGACAATTCCTGGTCTGGTTGTGTTTGGAAATCGACAGTCTCGGGAGGAGTTGAATTCCTTCCGCAGGAGGAATGCAGAAGCGGTAGAGCAACTAAGAGGCGTCAATTTACTGACGCTCACGATCGGCGCTGTATGCAGCATCTATGGCACCGTAGTGATTAACGAACTTCGGCGACGCGCCATAAATGCTGAGGAAATGGGCCAATATCAGCTGCGTCGCAAACTTGGCCGCGGCGGGATGGGAGACGTCTACCTGGCAGAACACAAGTTGCTGAGACGACTTTGTGCGCTGAAAGTCATTCGTCATGACCAGGCTACCGATCCGGTTATGATGGGGCGATTCGAACTGGAAGTGCGCGCGACCGCGTCGCTAACCCACTGGAATACGATCCAGGTGTTTGACTACGGGCAAACCGATGATGGTCGCTTTTTCTATGTCATGGAGTACCTGAAGGGCAGGAACTTGCTTGAGATTGTTCGCCACTTCGGTCCCATGTGCGCAGAACGGACGGTCTTTTTGCTGATGCAGGTCTGCGATGCACTCCGAGAATCTGCGTCACGTGGCCTGGTGCACCGAGACATCAAGCCCAGCAACGTTTTCCTTGCGGCACTGGGTGAACGTTATGATGTTGTCAAGCTGCTGGATTTTGGTCTGGTTCGTCCCCTGAAGGGCATGCCGAATGCGGACACCGATGGTGATCACCTTATCCATGGCAGCCCTCGATATATGTGTCCGGAGCAGGCTCAGGGGCAAGTGCCCGACATTCGCGGCGATCTTTATTCACTTGGTGCCGTTGCCTATTTTCTGCTGACAGGGCGGCCACCGTTTTTACTGGATAACCCGGTTAAGTTGATCGTCGCGCACGTCAGTGAAACTCCGGATTCCTTTCAGGATCTGGGCGTTGATGTCCCCGATGGACTCAGCAGGATCGTCCTCCGCTGCCTGAACAAATCACCGGATGATCGGTACTCCAGTCCGGACGAACTGCAACGGGATCTCAGGAGCCTCCCGGAGTTTCAGAAATGGTCATGGGAGCGGGGAGAGCAGTGGTGGCGAATGAACCTGCCAGCTCTGGTCGCCGAAGCAGATGCATTGCACCTGCAGCCTCACGATGCGGCATCACCAACGGACAACGCCATCGAAGCCGCCCTCGGACCAATGGATGATCCCGCTTCAAGCAGCGTCGGGTTTAACGATGAAACGGTGATCGATATTTGACAGATCACGAGGGTGCTCAACGATGCGCCGTCGGTGAATCCACAGGAACGGGCGACTGAGGAGTTACATCCTGCAGTTCGTGTCATCAGATTCAGGACGCAATAAGATCGACCTTCCCGGTCGATTTCATTTACCAACCTGCAGGCATTTGAGGACGCTGTCGTCGCGGATATACAGCCGACCGCCGGACAACGCGGGCAGGCGATAGCCACTGTCAGTCGCGTTCAGGACCGTGTGTCGCGACTTCTCACTGTATTTTCCGGGCGACGCTTCCGCGCGAATGAGTTCTCCCGTACATGTCAGAATGATCAAATCGTTTGAAGATCGAATGACGGTTCCATAGTCAAGACCAGGTTCCTCCCACAGCACTTTGCCGGCAATGACATCAATGCATTTCAGGCTGGCAGAACCTCTTCCCGAATCCTGACGGCCATCGATTGCGAACACAATACGATCAGGAACCCCCGGGATCCGGGGAGCTTTGACGGCCGTTGCATACTGGGTAGCCAAAAGCTCTTCATCCCGCCGGACTTCGGTGGCTGATTGGCCGTCGAACCGAAGCAATAAAGAACCAATGTTGTAGCTGGCGGAGAGGAAGATGTGGTTGCCCAGCACGACCGGTGTGGCTCCATTGACAGTAGGCCCCCGAGCTCCGAACGGAAACGTGAACAGTATTTTGCCGGTCTCAGGATTCAGACCTGTGACATTCAGCCTTGTGACGACGACCGCGGTTGGAGCCCCTCCGATGTCTGCCACAATTGGCGACGAATAGCTGGCATGGTCGGTGAAGGACGTCCATGCCGTTTTGCCACTTGAGGCATCGAAAGCGACAATCGCTGTTTCGTCCGCTCGCCCACCAACATTGACGATCAGCAGGTTTTTGTAAAGTACCGGGGTGCTGCCGACTCCAAAATAGCCTTCGAGAGGCCGAAAGTCTTTTGTGGTATCACGTTGCCAGATGGTCTTGCCATCGTCGACCGCCAGACACTGCAATCGACCTTCCACACCGAACGTGAATACCTGATGACCAGCAATCAGAGGAACACAGCGTGGACCTTTATCGCCTGAAACTCCCCCCTGATATCTGCAGGGAGACTCTGATTTCCAGAGCTGCTTTCCGGATTCACTGTCAAGGCAACGCACGACTTCACTCGGGCCTTCGCGGTCGAAAAGAATGACTCGATCGCCGGCAACCGCAACTCCCGCAAAACCGCTTCCTACCTCCTGCTGCCAAAGACTCTCGGGGCCATTCTGCGACCATCTTTCCGCCAGTGTTTCGCCGACCGCAATTCCATCGCGGTTCGGACCGAGCAATTGAGGCCAGTCACCTGCCAGGACTGAACCCGTCTGAAAAACTAGGCACGCGAGGGCGCTGCAGATGAGGAAGGAGAGGAGTGTTTGCCCCCTCATGCAGAAGCAACCGTCAGGAGACTTCTCCGCGGATTGAGACATCTGAGTCCGGCGATGTACGAATGAGGTAAAGAGGAATCCGCAGGTGTTCCTGGCGGTAGCAAATCTCCTGCAGTAAATCCTGAAACGGCCCGTAGCAATCATGGGGAATTCTCTTCCGAAGGGATGGGGCGACCATGTGGATCTGAGTGCGGAGCGGATGTTTCCTGGTCAAGTCGATCACGAAGGTCTCGCCCGGTATAGTGCTCAAGACGCTCTGCCTGCTCATGAATTCGATCAAATGAGACGCCCGCTTCTGTGACAAGGTATTGTTCCCAAAGACGATGCGAACGCACCAGTTCCACTCCAAGTTTTCGTCCGGCATCCGTCAGAAAGAAGCCATCTGCATTGCCCGTCACATAACCGCGAACCCGGTGGCAGAACATGAGAATCGAAGTTATCCATGGCCCTGACAGCAGTACGTCCTGCAGATTCTCCTGCGTTGGTCCCGGATTCGTCGTAATCACAGCAGCAGTCTCCCGTGGTCGCCGCTCTTCCATTCGATACAACAGAGCGATCAGGTCTTCAGAAAGAATACGCAGGCTCAACAACTGCTGACGGAAAACGCGGACGACAACTCCCTGTTTCGGGGAAAAGAATGCCGTGATCACAAATAGCAGTCCGGACGCAAGTGCCATCATCCCCGCCGTGCTGGCACTGCGATATCCAAGCATTGGAGGAATGGAAATGGCCGACAGGTGTCCCAGAATAGCTGCCGCAATCGCCACCAGAACGCTGATCAGGATCATTCTGGCGAGGTTGTCAGTCAGCAGGCGAGCCGTGGCGGGAGGCACAATAAACATGGCAACGACCAGGATGTTGCCAACACTTTCGAAGCAGGCCACCGCTGTGACCGACACAAGAATCATGAGAAGGTAGTGCATCAGCCTGGAGCGAAAACCCTGTGTTGTAGCCATTGCCGCATCAAAAGCGCAGATTTGCAGTTCTTTGTAAAAAGCGACGATGAATGTCAGATTCAGGAGTAGGACTGAGCCAATTGTAACAACGACCCTCGGAACTCGGATGCCAACGATGGTCACCTTGTCGAGAGGCGTTAGTTCTATGGCTCCGTAAAGGACGCAACTGGGATCCAGGTCCACATGATCGGCCGCCTGAACAATCAGAACCAAGCCCAGAGCAAACAATGTTGTGAAGACGACGCCCATCGAAGCGCCTTCGTCAACATCACCAAAGTTCCTGATCCACTCGGTGAACAGAGCTGTCAGAATGCCAGCCAGAACTGCGCCAACAAACATTGGTACGCTGCTGCGGCTGGCACTGATAAGGAACGCAATTGCAAGCCCCGGCAGAATCGCATGGCTGATGGCATCGCCCAGCATGCTCATGCGTCGCAGAAGCAGGTAATTGCCCGGCAATGCGGCGGCAACCGCGCTCAGGATTCCTGCGAGCACGATCCATCCGTCCAGTTCCCAAATCCATGTGGCTCGCGGAATCGTGGCAAACGACAATACATCCGGAAATGCACTTGCGACGGAGGTGTTCAGGCCTGCCTGAAAAAGGGCTTCGTTCATGAAACGGACTCCCCGGACAGAGGCCCCGAATCATGACTCGGAGTTGGGACAGGTTCTGCGGCGCCGGCCTGAGTGATCGGATGGGGGCTTTGTGGAACACCATGCACCGGCCGCGACTGTTCAAGCAATTCTTCAAGCTGTTGAATCATCTCCGGCTCCAAAACGTGTTCAATTGCGTCGGCGTCCCGGTCCACACGCGAGGGAGCCACTTCTGCGTGGGTAATCAGATACATCTCCCAGAGCCGATGCTCATGGACAAGTCTTGCGGCTTCATGGATTCCATCCGTCGTCAGGGCAACCGCTTGAACGGAGCTCTGAGAAACTGTGCCATGGCGGCGACAGCGGTTGATCTGCCTTTGCAATCGCCCGGGTGACCAGCTACGCATAGAAAGGATGTCACTGAACGGCACCGACTGAAGCAATTCTTTCTCTGTAGGATCACGCTGCAATGTCTGTTCAATAAACTCGTACAATCCCCGCAACAAATGCTGGCGATCAATGTTCTGGTTCAACTGCCAGCGACGAAACAGCCGGATCAGCACCCCGCGGCTCGAACCGCCAAACATACTGAACAAAAAAAGCACTCCGGAGACGAGAACAATCATGGCGCCAGAGGGCAAACCGGGAAAGATGGCGCTCATTGCTGAGCCGATCAGACCGCTCACTGAGCCAATTGCTGAAGAAATAACAGTCATTTGACGAATGTTCTGTGTCCAGAAGCGGGCTGCAGCCGCAGGGATGACCAGCAATGCAATCATAAGAATCTGCCCCACTGCCTGCAGGCCAATGATTGTGACCACCACGACCATCGTCATCAGAACGATGTCCAGTGCGAGCACAGGGAATCCACGGGCACCAGCATACTGATCATCGAAACACAGCAGTGTGAGTTCTTTGAATACGGCGTAAGCCAGCAATACGCACAACAGACCAGAAATTCCGATGAGCCACGCATCGGACGCGACCATGGACGCGGTTTTCCCGTAGATGAATGCTTCCAAACCGGCAGCGTGGCCTTCGGGCATCTGTTGCACGATACTCAGTACGGCAATCCCCGCCCCGAAAAAGACGCTCAGTACAATTCCCATGGCCGCGTCTTCTTTCAGCCGTGTGTAGCGGCGTACAAAGAGTATCGCGACGACACCAAGCAGACCGCTGAAAACGGCCCCTGCCAGCAATACGGGAAGGGACTTCCCGTCTCGCCCGAGCGTTGAGGCAAAGATGAAGGCCAAACCCACTCCCGGCAGAGTTGCATGGCTTAGCGCATCGCCCATCAGAGATCGACGGCGCAACAGCGTAAAGCTACCCACTGCACCTGCGGCCATGCCCAGAAGCATTGTCCCCAAAACAACCACCCTGGTGTTGTAGTCGGACAGAGTAAACAGCCGCTTCCACTGCTGCCAGGTCGGCCATTCAATCGCCTGGTGAGTAAGCGATGGCGTTTCATCGCCAATGATACCGCCAGCGGCGGTGATGCTCCGAAGCACATCGGCGGGAAATGGATCTGCCTCTCTGGATAAGGCCAGGGCGTTTGACGGACTGTACCAGGCAAAGAGCAGCGTCAGTACAGCCAATCCCCGGGCGCAACTGCAGAATCGCATGCCCATGAAGATCGGGGAAAGTGTTCTGCGGTGTCGGTTGCATGTCCGCCAAATGAACTCAGTCCACAGCCGAAAGCTTTCGCTTTTGTCAGAAGTACCTGCAATCGATCCGTGGGCAGGCATGGAACACAGACGAAAGTCGGAGACGTTTCGTTGCGCGGAAAGACACTTCGCGGATGGAGGTTGTTCATTACGTAACTTCATGTGCGGGATTGTAGGAATCCGAAGCCGGGAATCCACCGCACTCAGAATTGAAGCTCAACAGCAACCCGTGGGAAGGTGCAATCTGAATGCCAGCAATCTAAGTACTTTCCTCCGGAAGCTGTGCCTTCGGCCGAATCATTTCCTGCCTGCTGCACCGGAAAATATTTCTCAATCAGCCGTTGAGAACAGGCGTTTTACAAGCTTATCCCCATGTCGTGAGCTGTCGTTGGTGGCACGTTCCATAAATCTGAGGCTGACCATGCGGATCAGGCCGAGTTTTCTCATTCGATGCCGCAAGCCAACCAGGACGCGTGCGATATTAGCAGGACAGACATCAATGACAGGATGGTTTCGCTGGGACAACAGACGCAGCGGTCCATCGCATGTGATTCCACTTTGTCAAATCATTCTGGAACAAAGTAGCTGGAGAGCTGTTTCATGTCCGACCTTGTTGCCAGGGAAGAACCGCGGGAATGTAACGAAGTTCAATTGGCCGGCAGTGTCGGAATCGAATCAATTGCATCGTTACATCAAACAGTCCTGCAACTATGCGGAACAAATCAACACACCATCGTTGGATGCAGTCAGGTTGAGCAATTAGACGTTGCAGCCATGCAGATACTGCTCTCCGCCATGCTGAAGCCCGGTGGACATATACACGTAAACCTTGGTGTTGCGGGGAGTCCCGCGTGGGACGCCGCGGATGCCGCCGGACTTATCGGATTGTTTGAAGCTGCTGAAAACGTGAACAAACACGATGAAGCAGCCTGAGGAAAGCTGCCCCTCTCTCCACGATGCTTAACGCACACACGTCGGACTCACGAATACTTTGTTGAATATCGGGACCATCCTGCATGTCGCAATCAATAATCCCTTCCAGCGCATCACCTGAACAGGATGATGATGTTGCTCAAAAGAAACGTAAGGCAAGCGAACTGACTGTTCGACGACGGCACGTGGATCCGTCTGAATTGTCGGCCGTGCTTGAAATACTGCGTGGAGTTGGGGAACAAATTTCAGAAGTTCAGAAGGATATGCAGTCGGCCGTTGACGAGGTGTGCGGTGGGTTTGAAGGCATGGCTGAGAAAGCCATGCGGACCGTACAGATTGCTTCGAACGTTCTTGGAGATCAGGCCGAGAATCGGAACACCGACCTGATTGGTGACGTCCATGTGACGCTGAATCAGATGTTGCAGATCATTCGGGATTCGAATCAAAGTTCTTCAGAAATGGCCACCCAGATTCGCGAACTGGATGTGAATCTCAAATCGATCAATCGATGTGTGAAGGAAATTGAACACATCGCACGCGGCGCAAAGCTCGTAGCACTCAATGGAAGCATCGAAGCAGCCAGAGCTGGCGAAATGGGAGTGGCATTTAACGTTGTCGCAGAGGAAACAAAACATCTCGCCACGCACGCTTCCGTGGCCAGTGATCGAATACGTGAAACGGCTGGTAGTCTTGCCGATTCTTTGTCCGGTGCATCAACGCGTCTCACAGCACATGCAGACAAGAGCATTCAGGAAACATCACGAAGTGAGACTGCTGCATTAAAGAGTCTTGGGATTCTTTCGCAGATGCATGAACTAATTACCAGAGCGATGCAGGAAACGGAACAGGTTAGTCACAGTTTGTCTTCGGACATCAATCGAAGCATTGTTGCGATGCAGTTTCAGGATCGCGTTGATCAGCGGCTATGTCACGTCGTTCAGACAATCAACGAGATCTGCACTGTGCTGGAACCACCCGAGAGTGCTGTTTCAAACCGGCGACGAACTCAGGTCATTGACGACTGGATTTCGAAGCTGTCGGCCAGGTACACGATGGCGTCGGAACGCAGCGTTCACACCGGTGAAGCCACATCGCAGTCAGATAATGGTGATTTTGAACTCTTCTGACCAAACCAGGTCATCCCGGTAATCAGGGATCGACGTGCAACGATCCCTGCCCACTCGTTGAAATGAAGATTACGCACCTTTGTTTAGTCGGAGTTTTCGAATATGGCCAAGTCCGCCCTTGTTGTTGATGATTCAGCGTCGATGCGTCAGATGGTTTCGTTCACGCTAACCTCGGCTGGGTTTCAGGTCATCCAGGGCTGTGACGGCAAGGACGCCCTCAGCAAGGTTTCGGGAAAGCCGATCAATCTTGTCGTCACCGACCTGAACATGCCGGTGATGGATGGAATTACTCTGATCAAAGAGTTGCGCAACATTCCTGAATATAAGTTCATCCCGATCCTGATGCTGACAACCGAATCTCAGGATGAAAAGAAGAAGCAGGGGCGCGCGGCCGGCGCGACTGGCTGGATGATCAAGCCATTCAATCCCGAGCAGCTGATGTCGGTTGTTTCGAAGGTTGTTCGTTAGGCCAACCACTCTGCTGGTCGACGACATGTGACGCTTGTTGATGTTCCCCTCTGCGTCTGGAACAGGAGCAACTTACAGCTATGCAAATTGACATGAATCGATTTCGTGCAGCATTCTATGAAGAAGCTGGCGAACATCTTGAGAATATGGAAGGAGCCCTGCTGCAGCTGGAGTCTGCAAGCGATGACCCGGAATTGCTGAATACCATCTTCCGTGCGGCTCACAGTATTAAAGGCGCCAGTTCGACCTTCGGTATCGAGCAGGTCGCGCGATTTACCCATGTGCTGGAGAATCTCCTGGATCGACTTCGCGAGGGCGAAGTCATCGTGACTTCTGAGCTGATTCAGCTGCTCCTGAACTCAACGGATGTCCTGAGCGCCCTGATTGATGCCGAGAAGAATGAGTCCGCACCGCCTGAGAACATTGACATGATTCTGGATGCACTGCACAAGTGCACTGGTGAGCCTGAGTCGGCAAAATCAGGCGTGGTTGACGGCACGCCTCAGTCCGAGACGGCATCGGACGGCGAAGAGGTTGTTTCGTACGAAGTGACATTCCTTCCCTCTGAATCCTTCTTTCTGTTTGGGCAGAATCCTCTCTACCTGCTGGCCGATCTGAAGAGTCTCTCCAACGAATTTCAGGCCGTTCCCAACGTTTCGAAGCTGCCGGCGATCGAAGAACTTGATCCGGAGAAATGCTACATCTCCTGGACGATTCATCTGACGACGGCTCAGCCTGAAGATGCAGTTCACGATGTCTTCATGTTCGTTGATGATGCAACCAGCTATGAAGTCAAACGGCTGACCGCCCCGGCTGCTCCTGAATCGAAACAGGCTGTCCAGTCTGACATGCCTGCAGAATCGGCTCCCGGCGAGGATCCTGAAAACGAAGTCAAGCAATCCGTGGACAGCCCAGCTGCCGACGCACAGGAGGAAGCAAAGGCTCCCGAACGCCGACAGGCCGATCGAAGATCCGGCGACGAGCGGCGCAATGAGGGTGTCAGTGTCGCAACCAGCTCGATATCACGCGAGACAGTGCGTGTCGACCGGGAGCGACTGGACAAGATGATCAATCAGATTGGTGAGCTGGTCATCGGCACATCAATGGTGGAACAGGACTGGATGCGACATCATGCCGACCTGGAATCACCAGCCCTTGTGCAACTGGGCAAGATCGTTCGTGATCTGCAGGAGATGAGCCTGTCGCTGCGAATGGTCCCAATCGCAGCCTCATTCCAGAAAATGACACGAATCATTCGTGATCTCAGCCTGCGGCTCGGAAAACAGGTGCGACTGGAAACTGAAGGTGAAGAAACAGAACTCGACAAGACGGTCGTAGATCAAATCGGTGATCCGCTGCTGCACATGGTCCGCAACAGCGTCGATCACGGAATCGAGACTGTTGAAGAACGTCTTGCGGCCGGCAAATCGGCAGAGGGTTTGATTTGCCTGAAAGCGTATCATCAGGGTGGCAATTTTATCATCGAAATTCAGGACGATGGCCGCGGACTGGACCGTGACAAGATCCTGCAGAAGGCCATCGATCGGGAGATTGTCTCCGAATCGGATGTATTGTCCGATGAAGAAGTTTATGGATTGATCTTCGCCCCTGGATTCTCAACGGCAGAGCAGGTCACAGATGTTTCCGGGCGTGGCGTTGGTATGGACGTTGTCCGTCGGAACGTCGAAGCGCTGCAGGGCAGCATTTCAATCCGGTCAGTAAAAGGTCAGGGCTGTCGAATGATCGTTCGACTGCCTCTGACACTGGCCATTCTGGATGGCCTGCTGGTCCAGGTCGGAGTCAACAGCTACGTGATTCCACTGCTTTCTGTCGTCGAATCCATTAAGCCGGATCCGGATGAAATACGCAGCGTCCTTGGACGCGGTGAAGTGATCACTCTTCGCGGCGAAGTCGTCCCCCTGATGCGTTTGAACCGCATTCTGAACATGCCAACCGGTGGTGAACCCGAGGATGAGAACTTGCTTGTGATTGTCGAAGACCAGGGCCGCAAGTATGCACTGGTGGTACATGAACTTCTTGGTCAGCAGCAGGTAGTCATCAAGAATCTGGAAGCCAATTTCCAGAAAGTTCCCGGTGTCGCGGGAGCCACAATTCTTGGTGATGGTCGCGTGGCTCTGATTCTGGACATCAATGGTCTCTGCGGCCTCGTTGGCCGGACGTCGGGCATCTCCGATTCGACCGGAGTCGTCTGACGATCAGACACAGACAGCGATTGGATGATGCATCTAATCTATTTGACCCAACTGTAAACGTACAGAATTCAAGAGGAGAGCATAGCGTGGTAAGCGAAACATCAAACGCAACATTGTGTGAACTGGCCGAAGGCGGAAGTCAGTTTCTGACGTTTCAGCTGGCCGAAGAAGAGTTCGGGATTGACATCCTGAAGGTCCAGGAAATCAAGGGTCTCACGCATCTCACTCAAATCCCCAATGTGCCGCCTTATATCAAAGGCGTGATGAATCTGCGAGGAACAGTCGTACCGGTAGTTGATCTGCGAAGTCGCTTCAATATGCCGGCCGCTCAATACAACCAGTTCACGGTAATCATCATTGTGACCGTGGGACAAAAAGTCATGGGACTGGTGGTGGACGCCGTTTCAGATGTCCTGAATGTGGCGGATTCGGATCTGGAATCTCTGCCGGAACTTGGTCACGGCATTGATACCGCTTTCATTACCGGAATGGCCAAGTCTAGTGATCGACTTATCACGCTTCTTGATATCGGCCGCCTGCTCGGCAGCACCCAGGCTGCGTGAAACTGGCATTCCCTTACCCGTCTGCACATCGACATTCACACTGTAAATCACAGGAGTTCACATCCCATGGCAACAAAGTCCGCATCCTCCTCTCGTTCTCCAAAAACCAAAGCAAAGACTGCGACAAGACGTCCAGCATCGGGTCGTCCACCTGCGCGGCGGAAGGCTGGTGATCAGGTTGAAGGAGCAACAGTTGATGAAATGAAGCTGTCCCACTACCTGATGGATGAAGTTTCCAGTGCTGTAATGGTAGTGGACACCGATCTGGTGGTTACCTACGTGAACAAGGCCACCATGGACTTGTTTGCTCGTCACGCCGCGACGCTTAAGTCAGTCTTTCCGGACTTCCACGCGGAAGACATTATTGGCACTTGTATCGACCGCTTCCATAAAGCCCCGGAACATCAACGACGCCTGCTGGCAGACCCTCGCAATCTCCCATACCGAACTGACATTTCGCTTGGAGACGTAAACATCGGTCTGTACGTCACAGCGATCCGTGACAATAAGGGCGAAGTAAGTGGCTACGGACTCGAATGGTCTGATGTCACCGAACTGCGAAATTCAACCGGTCAACTGGCGGCGATCGACAAGAGCCAGGCCGTGATTGAGTTTTCGATGGACGGAAAGATTCTGAGGGCGAATGACAATTTCCTGAAGACGGTTGGTTATACGCTCGACGAAATCCGCGGCAAACAC
>JAGQQE010000010.1 GCA_020426345.1 Planctomycetaceae bacterium | reverse complement strand
CGATTTTTCAACGGAAAGCTGACTACCGGAAATTTCAGCCGGGAGTCACCAGCAACAGATTTCAGGCACCGCTTCCGGCTGACATTATGTTTTTCTGAGATTTTTGTCCGGTCATCGAGCCACATCTGCATTCATCAAATGAAGGGCCTTTTCTCTCCAAACCTATTTCCTTTTCCGGAGGAACTCCAATGACTCACGTTGTGGCTGAACCCTGTTTTAACTGCAAGTATACGGACTGCGTTGTCGTTTGCCCCGTCGACTGCTTCTACGAAGGAGAGGCCATGCTGTTTATCGATCCCGATGAATGCCTCGACTGTGAAGCCTGTGTTCCTGAGTGCCCGGTCGAAGCCATTTTCTTTGAAGATCATCTTCCCGATAGATGGCAGGAATACAAACAATTGAATGCAGAAATGGCTCCCAAATGCCCCCGGATTGTGCAGAAGAAGTCTCCGCTTTGTGGCGGATGATTTCCCGGTGATTTTCCAACTCCCAGGGATGTTCACCTCCCGCTGGCTTTGATCGTATCGACCGCAAAAATTTCTGTTCCACGACGAAAAAACTCAGGTCAAGGATTGACCTGAGTTTCTGGAGAATGAATTGTTGCGGAGTTTTTTAGCTGCCCAGAAGCAGAAACAAGTCGTCCGTTCCGAAAGCCTCGTCCAGAAGTGAGTCTTCCAGATCCGGACGTTCCCCCGACACTTCGCGCTCTGATTTGACGAACGTGTCATCATCGTGGCTCTGCACTTCGATTCTTACGGTGGCGATCCTGGCGGTCGTTGTCCGCGTCGATGGGGAATCGGATGTCGCAATCGTCATGGACATCTCAGCAGGATCATCAAAGAGTGATGATGCCGTCGCTTTTGCGATGGGTGTCAAAACGCTTGCGGGTGAGGCGAGCCCGGTAGACACTGGCGGAACGACGATTGCGATGCCCTGAGCGTTTCTGTCGAGTGAATTCAGAGCAAACTGATGCGTGGCAGAAAGATTGCCTGAGAATCGGGTTGTGCCGCCATCGTATCCATAAACACGGTCGCTCAGGGAATCAACGATCCAGAGCGTCCCCGTACCGTCCGGCGACAGAGCAATGCCTGTCGGCTGAGTATTCGCCGAATCAATCACCCAGCTTCCATCAGGCGTACCTGCCATCGAGTATCGGAACACTCGATCGACCGAAGCCGTGTCGTTGACGATCCAGATATGCTCCCCATCAGTCACCAGGTCTTTTGCATTTCTGTTGGAGTTGCTCAATGCAAAACTGAAGTCCGGACGGGCACTGCCGGAACGACGTGAAGCGGCTCCTGAGAACAGGTACGCTCGATCATTGCTGCTGTCAACAACCCACAGATCGTTGCCATTGATCGCGATGCCCTGAGCTTTGTCTACGCCTTCAAATTCCCATGAACCAAGAAGGACATTGCTGTCGTTGTAGACAAACACTTCGCCTTTTTCGTCGATCACCCAGCGGAGAGTACCGTTGCTGTTGGTCGCAATCCCCCGGGGTTTCTGGTCTTCGTTGTTGAGCCGAGAATGATTCAGCACACCGCCAGCCTCGTCGTATTCGAATGTACGACGACTGGACGTATCGACCACAAGGAAGTGCATATCACCCGTTGGCGGAGGCAGAATGGGATTCACAGTCAATGTGACAGTGGCGGTGTCGGAATTCAGCGAGCCGTCATTTGCAACGTAGGTAAAACTGTCGGTGCCACTGAAGCCTGTTGCAGGCGTGTAGCTCAGCGAACCGTCGGCGTTCAGTATGAGTGAACCATTCGACGGCCCAGCCACGAGGACTGCTGTGAGTCCATCTCCGTCAACATCACTGTCGTTCGCCAAAATACCGGGTAGTGTAATATTCAGTACCGTTCCAGCATCCACGGCAAAGTCCTCGCCAATGGCAAGCGGTGCATCATTCACTGCAGTCACGGTGATCGTGACAGTCGTTGGCGCTGAATCCAGCGATCCGTCATTCGCGACGTACGTGAATGTATCGGTGCCGTTGTAGTTCAAGGCCGGTGTGTAGGTGAAGTGGCCGTTTGAGTCCAGCAACAGCGTTCCATGAGTTGGGCCAGCAACAAGTCTTCCCGTCAGGGCATCACCGTCAATGTCGGTGTCATTATTCAGCACGCCCGGGATGACCACGGTTAGTGTGTTGTCTTCGCTGATCGAATAGCGATCTGGGGTGGCGACTGGTGCATCGTTGACTGCAGCGACTCTGATGGTAACTTTGGCCGCCTCTGAATCAACTACTCCATCGTTCGCGACATAAGTAAAACTGTCACTTCCGTTGAAATTCAGGTCCGGAACGTAGTTAAAGCTGCCATCCGGGTTCACTGTCAAAGTGCCGTGGGCTGGGACCGAAATGAGCCTCGCCGTTAGCGGATCACCGTCTGCATCCAGATCGTTGCTAAGTATGCCGGGAAGTGTGATATTCAGTGGCACATCTTCTGAAGTGTTGTAATCGTCTGGTATTGCAACAGGAAGATCATTCACCGGAGCCACTGTGATTGTCACAGTCGCTGCAGCAGAATCCACAGTCCCATCATTAGCGGTGTAGGTGAAGCTGTCGATTCCGTTGAAATTCGGGACAGAAGTGTAAATGAAGCTGCCATCCGGGTTGAGCGTCAACGATCCGTGAGACGGATCGGTCACAACTCTTGCTGTCAGCGGATCTCCGTCGATGTCGGTATCATTCCCGAGGACACCGGGCAGATCAATGATCAGCACAACGTCTTCATTTGTTGCATAGTGATCACCAGCCGCAGTCGGAGCACTATTGGCAGCCGTGACAGCGATTGTCACTGTCGCCACGGCTGAATCGACGGTGCCATCATTAGCCACGTAGGTGAAGCTGTCGGTGCCGCTGAAACCAGCGTCCGGAATATATGAAAAACTACCGCTGGTACTTAATGTCAGTGAGCCATGAACTGGCGATGTGACGGGGGTAACACTGAGCAGGTCACCGTCAACGTCGCTGTCGTTTGCCAGCACGCCAGGCGCCGCAACAATGACGATATCTCCGCTCGGAGATGAATAGAAATCATCGACGACAGCCGGAGTATCATTCACTGCCGTGATATGAATCGTGAATTGTTGCGGAGCACTGGTGTCTGTCCCGCCATTCGCGGTGCCGCCATTATCGTGCAGAACCACGGACAGTGTTGCTGTCCCGAATGCATCGGGTGCCGAAGTAAACGTCAGGACGCCATCAGCCGAAATCGCTGGCTGAACACTGAACAGCCCGGTATTGTCGTTTGAGACCACCACGAAGTTGACGGTTTGTGATGCTTCGCTGGCAGGACCTGGAGATATTCCCGTTGCCCACGGCATGACAGTTTGTATTCCCGCGTCTTCTGGTGCAACCTGGTTGCTTCCGGCTACGAAACTCGGAGCCACATTGGCTGTTGATGCCCCCGATGCATGGTCACCAAAGTGATCCTCCAGTTCAATTTCGCCTTCGCCAAGATCATTGAAGTGATACCCATCGCCAGGAATCGGAGTCCCAAGTACAACCGGGATCGAGCCAAGAACAACGTTCGTTCCTTCACGTACAAACTGCAGATCAAAACGATGCGGAATGCCATCGCCAACGAATTCGATATCAAACGATGCGGTCTGTCCGGAACCAACACTCGTGCGGGTTCCTGTGTGGTTGATAATATGAACGCGAGGATCCGACGCCTGAACTGTGATGTCCATCGCCACATTTGTCACCGCATTTTGTATGGCGTTTTGTACGCCCGCAGCAACACTGCCCGCAAAGCCGGTTGAGATCTGGAAGTACAACGGATCGCCGGGAGCAATTGGAGTTCCAGTGCCATTATCAATGGGTGTCGTCGAACGATTGATCGCGCCGGTCAGCTTTGAAATCGCTTCCAGTCCCTGTCGCGGATCAACGTTGCTCTGCGTGTTGGTGCCAAGCCCAATCACCAGGGCACCGAGCGCATTCAACCCGGTAATTGTCTCCTGGAGTCCTGCGCCGGAACTGAACGGGGTGGTCCCACGTGATGTTCCGGTGAGATCACTCACGGGAAGAGTCAAACCGTTTGCCCCTGTGATCGTCGTTTCGCCCTTCGGCTGATAGGCAAAACCTGTGTCGGTCGCCAGCAGAATCACGGGCAAAGCGCCGGCTCGGAAACCACCGCCTCCGACGGTACCAGCTGCTGGCAGGACGTTGGACGATGCATCCGCCGTGAAAGAAACGAAGGAAGGCACGTCGCCGCTGTTACCAGGAAGCAATTGAGTTGCCCCAAGCCCCGCGGCACCGCTGTCCATCACGGACCCGTTGTTGTTTCCGTCAAATCCGATGCCCGTTACCAATTGGTACAACGCTTCAATATCGGTCTCCGGACCGTCGCCGCCGTATCCCGGTGTTGTTCGATTTAATGCCGCTTGAATTGCGGTCAGATAGCCGGGTGTGCTGGCCGCAACGATCGGCTGATTCAATACGAATGGTCGGCCAGTACCGTATTCAGACGCGAAGTTGCCGTATTCCTCGAATCGCCCAACACCGAATGCGAGGTCCGTTCCTGAAAGTGATGTCTGCAACTGAGTAATGATGTCTGGAAACGCGGCTCGTACGATCGGGCTATTGTTCGTAAAGCTACCGGTATCGTCAAACAGCAGAAAGACGTCAACAGCGTTCGTCAGCGCACCAGTATCAGGCAGGGTCAAACTCACGGTCTGATTATAGGATTGTCCAACAATGAGCGACGTTGTAATGCTTGTCGGTGAGACATTGCCGACAGCAGGATTACTGACTCCGGCTGGCCACAAAGTCCCTCCGGAGGTTGTTGGGAATGTTATCCCAAATCCTGATTCGACGACTTCTCGAACAACGTAGGCCCCCGGCGCCAGACCTGTGAATGAATACGAACCATCGCTGCCTGTAATGGTGCTCATTTCGTCGGCGTCAAGCACATTGTTTCGATTGGAATCAATGAAGATCGTGGTGCCCGCGACGGTTACCTCGTCCGCATCACGCACGTGGTTACCGTTGGCATCGTCGAATTTTACACCATGGATTTCGTTCAGCCGAAAGACGTCGGCAAAATCAACTCCCGAGTGATTTTCGGAAGCAACCATTGTGACCGAATGTTCAAACTGCGTTGTTGGTGTGGCGCTGAGTTCCACTGGAATAATCTGACGGACAGAGTAGGTGCCGGAAGCCAGATGGTCAAAACTGTAGCTGCCAGCTTCGTTAATGGATGGCGTGTAGTAGAGATCGGCCGAAGTTGTCGTCTGAAGATCGCCAGCGTCCAGCGTCCCGCTGTTGTTCATGTCAAGATAAACAGTGATGCCGGCCAGTCCGTGTTCGCCCGCGTCGCGAATACCGTTCTTGTTTGTGTCAGCAAAGACTGCTCCGCTGATGGTAGAATTCTTCAGCTCCGCAGTTCCGTAATTGATCCCGGTCTTGTTCTCGCCGTTCTTCAGAACCAGCGAACGAACGCTCGTGACCGGCGATGTTGCTCTCCATCCGGCCGGAAGGACATCCACGATATTCACCGTTCCCGGCGCCACGCCTGAAATCGTGTATGTTCCATCAGGGTTTGTGGTGGTTTGAGGTTCTGAAGCGTCAGGAATCCCGTTGGAATTCAGATCCGCAAACACGATGCGTCCGCCAAGTCCAGGTTCGGCCGATGGAGTGCTGTCGATGATGCCGTTTGCGTTAACGTCATTCCAGACCGTACCGCTGACTGTGCCCGGAATCAGCGTTGACAGATTGAAGTTTGCAAAGTCGTGGGCGACAGACTCTGCACCCGAGTAAACTCGCACGGAGTAATTGTCGCCGAACGTCGGAGCGGTTTCCCAGCCTGTTGGAACAATTTCGATAACTTCGTATTCACCAACCTGCAAGCCTGGAAACAGATAGTGGCCATCAACATCGGTTATCGCAGTGGGCTCTGTACTGTCAAAGGCTCCATTGCGATTCATATCCAGATAAACGGTCCAGCCTGCCAGGCCCGGATCCGTGAAGGCTCCGGAGATATCGCTGTTGCGAATACCATCTCGAAACAGATCGTTCCAGACAGTACCACGAATAGAACCATTTTCGACAGTGAAGTTCGCGAAATCGTTCGCCGTTGAATTCCGTCCGCCGCGCACAGCGACCGTTTGGCGACTGTCATAAGTCGGCGAAACATCCCAGCCCGCCGGTATGACTTCGGTCACTTCGTAATCACCGGCAGCCAGACTGATGAATGAATAGTTTCCATCTGTATCAGTGACCGTAGACGTTTCTGTCGGATCTAAGACACCGTTATTGTTGGTGTCCAGAAAGATCGTCCAGTCGGCCAGACCCGGCTCCGTAAAATCTCCGGTGATGGGATCTGTTTCCCGCACACCGTCAATGTTGAGGTCATTCCAGACGGAACCGCTGATCGAGCCATTGATCAACGAAAAATTCGCGTAGTCCTGCGTCGCAGTGGTCAAGGCATTGACAGCAACTGTCTGCTTTGTGTCCCATCTCCCTGAGGGAACATCCCAGCCTGCGGGCTGAACTTCAGTCACTTCATAGTCACCGGCGGGCAGGTTCGAAAAGTGATACTGACCAGATGCGTCAGTCGTTGTGGTCGGTTCACCTGGATCAGGAATGCCATTCAAGCCGCCACCACCAGCGGGCTTCATGTCGATGAACACCGTCCATCCCTCCAGCCCCGGATCGGTGAATTCTCCAGTGATCGGATCAACAGCTCTTATGCCGTCAGCGTTAAGGTCGTTCCAGACCGTACCGACGATGTCGCCGCCAGCAAAATTGAAGAAGTCGACCTTGTTGGAATCCTGGCTACTCGTAAATGCGACATCACGGGAGGTTGCCGCCGTTGGGCTCCATCCAGGCTGAACAATCTCAGCGACGCGGTAAGTACCGGTCGGAAAACCATTCATATTGATGGTGTAGTCGCCGCCTGAATTTGCAAATACAGATGGCTCAGGTGTTCCATCAGCTCGGCTATTGAGCGTTCCGCTGTTATCCAGATCCACATAAACCTGCCAGCCGCCCAGAGTGTTGTCCGGACCAGTTTTGGTACCACTGGAATCGACATCTTCGTAGATTGTTCCGGTGATTGCCGACAACAGGGCTCGAGTTTCAAGCGACTCACATCCCATTTGATTTTTTTGTGAACACTGCCTTCGGGGACGCCGGCGAGCTCTGGAGAGTCTGGCAACGCGGCGAAGTTGGCGGAGGAATGAAACCATGATGAATTTCCTTACGAGTGGGATCGCTGCAGCGTGACGACAACGAATTACCAACAGACAAATTGCCTGAATTGCCCTGGGGTTTAATGATCAGATCGCAGCACGGACTTCCGTCTCGCCGAACGTCTCCAGCACAAGTGATCTGGTATCACTTGAATACCGGAGAGTATTTGCGTGGCGAATTTCAGAGTGTCCGGGAAATCCCGGCAGATGATCTGTGTCTGACAGACGGGCCGTTTTCGTCAAACAAATATCGGCGGGCAGCAATGCAGCTTCGGCTAACGGATTAAGTGACTTCCACATCGAAACTCCGCCAAAGCTTTCTGAAAAAACTCCGCATTCCAGATGATGGCCATAAATAATTGCAGCATCGTCCGGCTGATGTTTCGCCATCCAGCGTGGCTTCTTCGTGGTTCGGAATGGAACGAAGCACAGAACAAGAACAATGGAGTTTTGCGAAAGAATAGTTGCACAATTCTTCGTCAGCATGCGACACACATGCGGCTGCCTCTATTCAGACTGCAGCCATCGCTGCTCCCCGGGCGCACTGCTCCAGAGGAAACGGCGACAACTTCGCGCGTTTCCCCAGAAATAACACTATCATGTGCCGCGAACAAAAAAGCTCGACAGTCTGAATGCTCCGAAACAGACGATTGGCGATCGCCTGAATTGTATGCCGCTTTGCGAATCTCCTGAGTGCTTCAAGGTTACGCGAACCAGGAGATTCCAGCGTCGCATGATCGTCTGCCACACACACACAGCAGCAGCTGGCCACTTGTCCGGCATGGTCCGCAGAAGAACATTGTTACTGAATGCTCAATCAGCGAAATCCACGACCACCAAGTGATGGATAGTCAAGCAAAAGCTGCTGCCACGTAACCGGGACATACAGAAGGGGCGGCCGCTTAGGCTTTGTTGAAGGGGTCGTCACAACTGGATTCTTCACAGTTGTTGAGACTGTCGTTGTCAGGACCTCCGGCGTATAGGGCAGCGTGACAAGGGAAGTGTTCAAAGGATTGCCGACAGGATTTCTCGGCAACGGCCCGGCATCCGTCGAAAGTACACTCCCGCGAACGGCGAATTCAACTTCTGGAGTCGATCGCCGTGAGGCAGCAACAACATCGACCATCAGTTGATACGTTCCTTCGCGAAGCATGACCGTGTTGTTAGAAGCTGATTGTCCGGGCAAAGCAACAGCGCGGAAGACAACGCGCCCCGCCTCATCGACGACTGACAGTACGACCGCAGCGTCAACTGGTTTCGTCTTTGAGTCATTCCCTTTTGTAACGAGCAGAAAATTATACAGCTCTGTCTTGCCGACAGCGAATTCGAACGACCTGTGCGTCTTTTCACGATCCAGGGTACCTCTGGCCAGGGTGTCCATGACCTGGGCAGATTCGGAAAACGTCACTGCAAGCTCATAACGTCCCTGTGACAAGCGCGAATCGGTGAAAGCGGATCGAACCTTAACGACATAATCTTTCTCAGCTTCAAGTTCACGCGACTGCAGAATAATCAGCCCGTTTCCATTCGCCACAATTGTCGATTCAACCTTCCGACCGCTGGCCGTTGACAGCGTCAGGTCAGGAATGAAATCGGTGGAGGTTGTTTGCAGGACGATTGTTGTGATTCGTGGGTCTTCTCTTGACACAGCGCCCGGGCTGAAGACAAATGTGTCAATCTGACCCGCGTCGCCGATCACGCCTGTAACTTCAAAATGCGGAAACATCCCCGTGGAATCCACTGGCACGATTCGTCGTGTGCGTTCTGAATCGTCATCGGATGAACTCTCGTCCTCCGACGTTCGCTGTTTTCCGCCTCCCTGCGAATAGAGACTCTTCAAAACTGCAATGTCCTGCGCGGTTGGCTGAAGAACGACTGTGCCGGCGTGATCAAACATGGGAGAGGCCGGATCGGAACTGTGTTCCAGTCCCAGAATATGGCCTGCTTCATGCAGCGACAGTGCATACAGTTCATCCAGCGAATTTAACTGCAGGTTGGAATTCAGCATCATATCCCCGGCCCACGTTCCGGAGATGAATGCGTTCTGTGGAATTGCCGTGGCAAGTGTCTCAGGGCTCAACGGCACGGCTCCAACGCGTACATCACCAAATCGTGCATCCCCCCGCGTGGCTCCGTTGATTCCAAAGTCTGCGCCGGTGTCGCTCACCACCGAAAGATCGAAGCCCAATTCATTAAGCCATGTCTGGAAACCATGGACGATTGTGCCCTGCCATTCCGCTGGTGTTCCCAACTGATCCAGTTGAGAATTCAACCCACTTGGCGTGCCGGCAATATCTGTTCCGTCGGGTGCAAAGCTGATTGTCAGGCTTGTTGCGTTCGACCATGCGAAAGTCGTCAGCAGACTGCGAACCTCAAGGATTTCCGCCTCTTTCTGAGAGCGAAAGCGGCGGCGCGCGTTCGGGGACTTTCGAGTCACATTCAGCAGATTCAGGATTTGGAATAGCGCCATGGTTCTAATCTCCGTTAGATTGATTGACCGCAATCGGCTGCTTACTTGCCGAGGGAACATCTGTTCCGAGTGTCATAAGTTTCCGACATGCATTCAGCAGTTCCTGAAATGCCGGCAGGTTTCGTAGCGGGTTCAGATCAGAATCCTGCTCCGCCATGGAATGCAGTTCGGGTGACGCTCGCATCGCCTCTGAAAGATGCCGCATCGCACGTTCTGTATCTTCCATGCTTCTCGGCGACGTCAGCGCAAAGACACAGGCGACCTGATAGCGAGTAATCGCATCCGGCGACTGCTGCAGAACATCGTCGGCGTCGCGACGCGCTAACGCGTCTTCGCCCGCGCGGGCGTACAGCACTGCGCGACCTATCCGCGCCGGATTGTCATCGGGACAGAATGTCAGGAGAGTATCAAGAAATCGAATTGCCTCTTCACGTTTGCCAAGTCTCTCCGCCAATACATGGGCGGAATTCTGCAACGCATCGCGAGATTTCGGATCGAGGCGAAGTGCCTGTTCAAAATCTGCCAGAGCTTTCACCGGGTCCTGTGGCAAATAGGCCATTCCTCGAGTGACCCAGCTATCCACGTCGTTCGGAACCGCTTTTAAACCCGCGTCGTAGTCTGACTGCGCACCTGCCTGATTGCCCTGTTGCTGGCGAACGTCGGCACGCAGAAAGAACGCCCGCGATGGACCGCCAGACTGAATTGCCATGTTCAGGTCCGCTTCCGCCATCTGAAATTCCTTTAAAGCGGCGTTGGCCAGTGCACGGTTGAGATATCCACTTGGCGCACTGGGCCTCAAATGAATGGCGTTTGTACAGTCGGCAGCAGCGTCTTCGAATCGTTGCAATTCCAATCGAACAACTGCGCGATCCTGCCATGCGACCCAACAATCCGCGTTCAGTGCGATGCAGGTGGAAAACGCCGCATCCGCGTCCCCGTAAAGACGCATTGCCTGTCGTGATTTTCCCAGCAGGTACCACACCGAATAGTCATGCGGGTTGCGTTGGACAAGTTCTGACAGAAGAACGTGGGCTGCTGGAGAATCGCCCGCTTCCAGCAAGCGAATGGCATTTGAAAAGCCTGACAGCTGACCTGGCCCATCGGCAATCGGTCGGGCTCGAAATTGCAAATCAACCTGCGGTGCGGCATGAGAGGAAAGGGAATTGAGCGTTTGCTGAATGGCAGATCGCTGACTCAGCCAGACTTCGCCCGAGTCTGCGGCGCAATCAAACTGCGATGCCAGAGAGTTCCATTGCAGTGCCTCGTTCAACAACTGGGATTGATGCATTTCGTTTGTGCAAAATCGCGACTGCCGCTGAAGACCGTACGCCATCAGGAACACTATTTCCGACAACTCTTCATCCAGAAGTTGACGCTGCGGGTGCTCGATCAGCTGAACTTCATGCCTATGATGCCAGTCTGCTGAATCTGCAACGTGATACTGGTTCACCAGGTTCTTTGCGCTGCTAATTCCTTCCGTCAGAGCCGGAAGCGAAGCATCGGGTGCCGAAAGGAGCGTACGAATTTCAGGCGCCGACAGCTGGAATTCCTTCCATTGCGATTCTGCGTGCAATGCCAGCATTCGCCGCTGAGACGCATAGGATCCCATGCCTGCAATGATGACCATTGCCAGGAGTGCGGCTGCCAGTGTCGTGACAGACAAGAGTCGCGGATGACGATGTCTCCATTTTGCGATGCGTTCTGCAATCGATGAATTAGGAGCATGTTTCAACGGCAGGCGGTCCAGCTCCCGCCGCAGATCCGCAGCAAGGTCTGCAGCCGATTGATACCGGTCCGCTGATTCGGGCTGCAGGCATTTCAGGACAATGTCCTGAACAGCGAACGACACACGAGGATTGATGCTTCGGATGTGTGGGATTTCACCGGATTCTCGCTCCTGGGCGTGCTGAATTAACTCCGGAATCGAGGCTGCCTTCGGGAGTTCGAACGGCAGACGGCCAGCGAGCAATTCAAAAAGAATCACCCCAATCGAATAGATGTCGGCGGTCGCACTCACCGATTCGCCGGACCTCAAAGACTGCAGTTGCTCGGGTGAAAGATAAGGAATCGTGCCACCGACGATAGAACGCGTCATTGACCGTGACGCACTGTCTGAAGACAAATTGAAATCGAGCAGCATCGGCTGGCCATTGTCCGTCACCAGAATATTGGCAGGCTTGACGTCACGATGCAGAATGCCGCAGCGGTGAGCATGTTGCAGGCCGATGGCGACTTGTTCCATAAGCCGCAGCGATGACTGGATATCGGCCACAGGATGGTCGCGCAGCGTTCGCCTGCCAAAAAACGGCATACAAATTGCCTGCCAGTCAGCTGTACGATGCACTGAATAGACAGGCACGATGTTCGTATGTTGCAGGCGAGCCAGTCGCTCTGGTTCCGTCGTTGTGTCGGAAGTGATTTTAATCACCACCAGACGGTCTGCCAGATTTCGCTGACGAGCGAGAAAGACGCGGCCGAACGCACCTCTCCCTAATTCTTCGAGAGGTTCAAATTCAGGAAATGCTTCTGCAATACATTGCAGCAGATGTGTTTCATCCATCTCCGTCACCGAAGGCACAAGACGCCCTCGATGACCCGATGAGCCGGCGTCGGCCAGCAGGTCGATATCAGGATTCGAGGCGATTGACGGCCACTGTGTCGTATCAATCTGAAACTCGTCGGCATAGGCATGTCGAGTAACAGGTTCTCCATGCTGGCGCCGAACACGAAACTCTTCAAACGCTATGATCGCTCGATGAACAGGATTGTCGAAGGCAACTGGAAAGCGTTTACAATATCCTGCAATATTTGAACGTGGCTGCCAGCCACGATGCTCCATCTCCACCCGGACAAGCTCAGTCACAATCTCGGCATATTCCGGATGAGATTCGTGCGGAGCAAACAATTCAATCGCGCAGTCAAAACCGTTGGCGATCGACTGCTCGTAAGCCTCAACGCAATCTGTGAGATTAAGCATCTTCGTGGAGTTCGGATTTGTCATTCACGTCGTCGCAAATCAGCTCTTTCAACTGCGTTCGGAATTGCTGCAGAACACGTTCGACCGTTCGTTTCGATCGTTGAGTTTTCGAAGCGATCTCGGAAACTCCCCAATTGTCAATATGCAAATGTATGATGCGCTGATGAGATTCCGGCAATGACTCGATCAGCTCATCAATCACCATCCGCAGGACCTGACAGGCAACGTCATCGCCAACCGCCATGTCGTCTGTAGCGGAGTCTCCGTGTTTTGTTCGAGCAACACTGCGCTTCTGTCGGCGATAATGCAGCCCGATCGCGCGAATCTTATTGAGTGAGATTGTGACCAGGAGATTCCAGAGCTCAGAGCCTTCCGGGACGTCATAATCTCCTGCCGCCGCCCTTCGAAAAAACGTCCTGAAAATCGATTGAACAACATCCTCACTGCCGACAACTGAGCGCATGTCGCTGCCCAGACCCCTTGATGCAATGCAATCAAGACGCTTGGCATAACGCCCGTATAACTCAGTTGCGGCATCTTCGCTACCCGTGCGGAGTCGTTGAAGCAGCGACTGGTCTGACAAAGTCCTCAGCATGAAAGCCTCGTAAAATCAACAGCAGCCGGATTCATGAGTCACTTCCTCATTGAAAGCCCGCCACGAAATGCCGCCATTTTCCAAAAGATTTTCAAAACACTCTATTGAGCTCAAGACTCCCGTATATCGCGGGTTTCAGGCCATTCCGACAACGACACCTCAGCCAAAGTAAACAAAAACTCATGAAAAAACTTCCGGGCCATTCTCCTTTGCCGCGGTTTTTGAGAGGTTTGTCACCCGAAAAGCCCTGGAACAGATTTCAGGAATTTCCAGCGGGATTCCGGGATCTCTAGTGTTCTCAGCATGGGCAACGAGAGCAGATGCTTCCAGTGTTCACCATGAAGATCAGACGGGGAACATGCCCGGCGGGGAAAAATCCGACCCATTCAAACACATGACTCAGCCAAATCACCGAAACGCCGATGAACAAGAGACGATCACGCAGTCATGGCCTTTGTGCCGCAGGTTTGAATCCAGGTATTCCGGAATGATCCGATCCGGATCTCGGCCCGTGAACCCGACGTCACTGGCGGCATATCACAAGGCTTTCGCGCACGGAGGAGGCAAGAACGATCTCACAGCCATGCTGCTGGATCAGTAAACGGTCTGGCATTTCGTTGTCGCGCATCATGGACACAAACACGACGCCCAGGTCATTTCGGGCAGTGCAGCTGGTGGAATAGCTGTGCCGGGCGTCTGCTATTCGGTGTCTAACCGAGCGGGAAGTCGGTAATAGAATGCAATTGGAAGCAGCAGGATGGCCAGTATGGTGAATATGATATGATGTCGAGCTGACAGCGTTTCAGCATCGAAAAGGGAGGCAAGCGTCAGGTTGTAGACAATCAGAAATACGGCAGAAAGAACAATACCAATCCAGTTAATCAGATTCTGTGTCCCAAGCACTCGACCTTTTAACTCCTGCGATGGTGCCTGCTGAATATAGACCTGCAGAGGAACGACAAATGTCCCTGCAAAAAAGCCCAGCATTGCCATACAAAAACGAAGGGCCCACTCGATCTTCGGTGCATGAAAGATGGCCTCGACAATTGATTCCCTGGCACCGGATTCAGAGGGGCCGATTTCGGATGTGGAGATTCCGTCAGAATCCTCCGCCAAAGTCGTGTCTGAGGAACTGACACCGAGACCGGAAGCTGCGTCGTCAACCGCCCCCTGATGATCGACATGAACTGTGTCAGTCCCTGCTGATCCAGGTCGTGAGTATGTTTGGCTGGCGAGCAAACTGATAGAAAACAACGAGAGAATCATTCCCCACGCGCCACGCATGACCCAGGTCGGACCGGCATGTTTGCCCAGGACACCGACAGCAATACATCCACTTGCAATTCCCACCCCGATTGATGCCGCCAGAACACTTGCGCGAGTCTCTGAAAGCCCCATCATCTCACGGCCGAGGGTGTTGACCGCTGGCTGTGTTATTCCACCAATAAACCAAAACACCGACGCAATCAGAATGGCGGAGTAGAGTGGCGGCTGATTCTTCAGCAACGTACGAATATCCCTGGGTATCCCCAGATGCTCCGGGCGAAGCGAAAGTGAAGGATTCGCTGCTCTGGTTCGGCGAATCAATAACGAAGTCAGTGTGCCGGCAATGGCGATACCGACGGCGATCACACTTCCCGGCCAGAGCGATCGATCCAGGTAATCAAGCGTAACTCCGGCAGCGACCATCCCAAAGATGATGGCGAGAAACGTGGTCATCTGCACAATGCCATTCACCGGCAGAAGTTGTTCCGGGCGAAACAACTCCGGTAGTGATCCATACTTGGACGGACCAAACAACGCGCTCTGTGCCCCCATAAAACCAAGGACCGCGATCAGCAGCATCAGTTGTGTCCTGCTGCTGAGTCCCGGGATCAGCAGAACCAGCAGCGACAGGGCCATGACGCCGATTTCGCCAACTTTGCAGGCGACAATAATTCGCTGACGCGAAAAGCGATCCGAGAGGAATCCTCCGAAGCCGGACAGCAGGACGAAAGGAAGTGCGAACGCAAATACAGCCAGTGGCTGCAGATCAGTACTGCTGGCTGCCTTTTCGTTCAGACAAGCCAGCAGCACAAGCTGTTTAAAGTAGTTGTCGTTAAATGCACCCAGAAATTGTGTAGTGACGAAACCAGCAAAGGTTGGGGTTGCCAGCGTTGGAGGAAGAGCATTACTGCCTTCGTCGAGTGAATCGCTCCCGCCATCCGATCCGTCACCGCCGCTGGGAACCGTTTGAACTTCGCTCATCGTGGTTTGGATCCATCCACAACTCTGACGGGAGACACACACCGATGCATTGGTCAACAGATGACGTCGACCTTATTCAGAATCCGTCCGAACTCGAACCTGAAGTGCACCAAGCATGCGGGTGATTGCGTCTTCTTTCCGACTGATAAACAACACATTTTCAAGAACGATCGCACGGCGTTCATTGCTTGGGTGCAGGATCAGGCGGCCGGACCGCATCAGCAGGTACTCGAACACGTCGTTGATTTCTTTGTCGATACGCAGATTCGGCGCAGAGAAGCGTTCAAGATCGCTCAGCACTCCGTGATGATGCAGAAGCTCATTCCCACGGACTTCCCAATAGTCGAAGCGGCGACTGATAAGAACAGCGATGTAAAGTATCAGCATGCCGAGTGCGAAAATGAAGTAGAACGAAGAATTGGCTGCCGGCTGCACACTAAGAAGGCTTTGGACAACTCGAGGAGCCAGACCTTCATTCATACGAAACAGCGTCCACAGACCAACGGCAATCGCGACGACGGCAAAAAACCATGTCAACGATGTTGTTCGAGGGAAGTCGAAGGCTATCACGACGAGATTCAGGAAGAATACGAGCAGAAAAATGCGGGCGCAAACGAAATGATAGGTTGGCCCCTCTTCTGTGGCCGCACCGGATTCTGCGGCTTCACCGGATTCTTCGTTCGCGGCTAGGGGGGGCTCGGCGGCTGATTCTTCGGATTCGTTCTGCGTTTGAGCAGCTCCATCGTTGCCGGACGAGTCTGTCGCCAGTTCATCGAACGATGCAAACACCACTCGTGTGTCGTCCAGCATGACATGTGGCAGAACACCCGCCGTTGCCGAATCTGGTGCCGCGACCCTTTCCGGCAGGCCGCCTTTCGCCCACATGAACACGGCGCAGAACAGGGCCGTGACCACGGTCGGGTAAAGGAATACGATTTTGGGGTAGGACACAAGGTACACATGTTCCGGTCGGTCCGGAGCACGCTTAGCCTCCTCAGCCTTTGCAGGGGCACTCTTATCGGTATTCGATTCGCTCATCTGATTGCTGCTTTCTCAGTACTCACGGTTTGCCGGATTCAGGTCAACACCACGATCAAACCTGTTCAGCGCTAGTCACCTGGAGTCGAAACAGCAATGTAACGGTCAAAAACCTGTCATTCCAGGGATAGGCGTCAGGATCCCGCTATTCGGTGGCCTTCACAGATTCGCAGAACGCACGAATTACCTGGTGAGATTTCTCAAATCTCAAAAGTTCCAGTGGCGATTCCCACGCAAAACTCCTCCCGGAACCATCGGTTCGAGCCTTCCCCGGATCAACTTGCGTCCGGCGGAGTGTCCGTTGCAGATTTGCGCTTCACATCGTGACTTTTCCGTCTAAAGTAGTGTCGCAGTGCCGCTCGTTGGACTGCGTTTACTTGAATCATCTGGCCTGGATTCAGTGGAAATCCGGCATTTCGCATGGGAGTATCGTTCAAATGGTGATCGTGACAGAAGCGGCTGCCACCGAAATCAAGCGCGTCATTCAGGAACAGAATCGCGACGACCTGAAGTACGTTCGCGTTGGTGTGCGGGGTGGTGGTTGCAGCGGGCTGGAATACAACTTCGACTTTACCAACTCCTACAACGAAACAGCAGACCTGCTCTTCCAGCATCATGGAGTAGAACTGGTTGTCGATAAGAAAAGCGAACTGTTCCTCGACGGAACCGTGATTGATTTCTACAGCGGGCTGGATCGACGCGGGTTTACGTTCAACAACCCCAACATTGTTAAGTCCTGCGGCTGTGGCAACAGCTTCTCCGTCTAGCAAGACCGGCTGTGCTGCATTCAGGGCTTACGGGCTCTGGTCCCGGTGAAACAGTCAAACGTAAGGGAGTTCGTGGTGATCGCCACGGACTCCCTTTGCTTTTGCCGGGCCAAACCCTTCAGGACGGATCTAACGCCGGACCATTCTTGCGCAGCTCGTTTCAGACCCTGAAGTAGCCTTTGTACCATCGTACGAATTGCTCGATGCCCGCTTCGATTGATGTTTCTGGCCGAAAACCAACGGCAGCCTGCAGAGCGTCGATATCTGCGTAAGTCATTGGGACATCGCCCGGTTGCATCGGAAGCATCCGTTTTTCAGCCTTAACGCCCAGACATTCTTCGAGTGCCTCGATCATGCGCATCAGCTCGACAGGCTGGTTGTTTCCTATGTTATAGATGCTGTATGGGGCATCGGTTTGTGGCATGTCCTGCGAGGCGTCAACCGTATTTGATACGCCTCGTTGGGGAACATGATCGTTGACCCGAATCACTCCTTCCACGATATCGTCGATGAATGTGAAGTCCCGCTTCATTTGCCCATTGTTAAAGACGTCGATGGGCTTGCCCTTCAGAATTGCTTCGGTGAACATCCAGATGGCCATATCCGGACGTCCCCACGGACCGTAGACAGTAAAGAAACGAAGGCCGGTTGTCGGCAGGTCATACAGATGGCTGTAAGTATGAGCCATCAGTTCATTGGCCTTCTTGGTGGCCGCGTAGAGACTGATAGGAAAGTCCACTCGGTCGTCTGTACGAAACGGAATCTTCCTGTTGGCTCCGTAAACTGAACTGGACGAAGCGTAAACGAGGTGGCCAATGCTGTTGTGGCGACAGGCTTCCAGGACACTCACGAATCCCACCAGATTTGAATCAACGTACGTGTGAGGGTTTGTGAGCGAATACCGAACACCAGCCTGTGCAGCCAGATGGATGACGCTGTCAAACTGGTTTTGTTCAAACAACCGCATCAGGCCGTCACGGTCTTCCAGATTCATCTGGTGAAACTGGAAACCGTCACGACTGGCCAGTGTTGCCAGTCGATCCTGCTTTAGCTGCGGCGAGTAATAATCGTTGAGATTGTCGAGACCAACAACCCTATCGCCGCGATCCAGCAGCCGGGTTGCAGTGTGCATACCGATAAACCCGGCGGCTCCCGTCACAAGAATTCGTGCCATGGAATCATTCTTCCCTGAAGACTGTTAGATGTGCTTCGAATACCAGTCGATGGTCTTTTGAAGGCCTTCGGCAAGCGGTACTTCGGGTTCCCAGCCAAGCCAGTTCTTCGCTCGGGTGATGTCCGGACATCGTTTTTGCGGGTCGTCCTTTGGCAATGGCATGTGAACAATTTTCGACTTACTGTCGGTCGCCTGGATAACGGCTTCGGCCAGTTCAAGCATTGTGTTTTCGACGGGGTTACCAATATTAACCGGCCCGGTATGTACGTCCTGATCCATCAGACGAAGCATTCCCTCGATCAGGTCGCTGACAAAACAGAACGACCGTGTTTGTGTTCCATCGCCATAAACGGTGATGTCATCACCTCGAAGTGCCTGTGTGATAAAGTTCGAAATGACTCGACCATCATCCGGAGCCATCCGCGGGCCATACGTGTTAAAGATTCGTATAATTCGAATTTCCGTGCCGTGCGCTTCGTGATAATTCATCAACAGCGATTCGGCAATCCGCTTCCCTTCGTCATAACAACTGCGTGGACCGATCGGATTCACATGCCCCCAGTAGTCTTCGGTTTGTGGATGAACCTGAGGGTCACCGTAGACTTCGGAAGTAGACGCATGCAGAACTCGCGCGCCACACCGTTTCGCCAGCCCCATGATGTTGACCATACCGACCGTTGATGTCTTGATGGTCTTGATGGGATTGTATTGGTAGGCCTCCGGCGATGCCGGACACGCCAGATTGAAGATGCGATCCGCTTCAACATAAAGCGGATGGACAATGTCATGCCGAATCAGCTCGAACCTGGGGTTCGACATCAGGTGTCGGATATTGTTCTTGTTACCCGTAAAAAAGTTGTCAACGCAAATTACTTCGTCGCCACGTTCAATCAGTCGATCACACAAGTGGCTTCCCAGAAAACCTGCTCCGCCCGTCACCAGTACCGTTGCCATCTGCTTCTCTCAATTCTTCTGAGCGTGACGCAGTATTTGACGTCCGCCAAACCCAAATCCTGAAATGCCGCCGCAATCGATCATTCCGATTCAATTGTCGCCTGCTACGAGTCCAGCGGTTGAGGTACACATAGCTCAATTCCCATGGGTGAACAGGATTGAGTTGCCAATTCCTTCGGATTCTGCAGAAAAACAACCCTGATGTTTCGTTAACGACGGATGGTGGAGGGAATTGAATTCACGAAACCTTCATGGACTCTGCAATGCCAATGCTCCGGTTGAGCCTTGCCATGACTCGATCCCTGCCAAGTAACTCCATTGTTGGAAACAAGTCGGTTCCCTGTGCCTTTCCTGTGACGCAAAGCCGCAATGCGGGAAACAAATCTCCCGCCCGGAGACCGCGTTCCGAAACGAACGAGTTAACGGCATCGTGCAAAGCGTCCGCCGTGAAATCGCTCAGCGTGGAGAGCAGCCGCGTAACCTGTTGAAGCAAATCCACCGCGGCATCTGGCTTAACTACGCGTTTCTGGAAATTCTTTTCGTCGTGCGTCAGCTGATCATCCGCCACAAAGAATTCATCCAGCTGCAGTATGTCACCAAAGATTCGAATTCGATCGGCAGCCAGCTCGATGACCCTGCCAACAAAGGTTTGCATGGTTTCGGAAACCGGTTCCTGAATCTTCCCCGACTTTGTCAGAAACGGCAGACAGCCAGCCAGTCTTTCTTCGAACGGCAACTGGCCCATCCAGTGTGCCTGAAAGCTCATCAGTTTGTCAGGGTCAAATCCGGCTGCGCTTTTGATGACTCGATCCAGCGAAAATGATTCCGTGACGGCCTCAACAGACAGGAGTTCGGTCGAATCATCCAGCGACCAGCCCAGTCGAGCCAGGGCATTCAAGACGCCGGCGGGGATAAAACCAACCTTCTGATAATAGGCCACCATCACGGGCGATAACGCATCCGAAGCGGCGTCTTCGCCGATCGCCGCGAGAACTGTATCACCGATCTCGAAGAGCTTCATGAATTGCGGATTTGTGCGGTACTTCGAGATCTTCCGCTTACTCATCTTCTCCTTGCTGCCTGGCGCGGCAACATACGGGATGTGTGCCCATTGAGGCTGCTGATACCCAAGGGCTTCACCAAGCAACACCTGAACCGGCGTATTTGACAGGTGCTCTTCCGCACGAATGACGTGGGTAATCTTCAGGTGGGCATCATCAACCACGGTTGCAAAGTTGTAAAGAGGGGAACCATCGTTACGGGCAATCACGGGATCCGGCATCAGGCTGCAATCCCACTCAACGTCTCCTCTTACATGGTCGTTGATCTGAATCCTGCGGTCACGGGGCACGATGAAACGAACAACGTGTGGCACAGCGTCAGATAGATTTTGAGCGATCTGGTCTGGCGTGAGATTCAGTGACGTCCGGCTGCTGACGTACTGACGCTTTTCTTTCTCTGCGGCTTCACGCTGGGCCTGTGTTTCCGCCGGTGATTCAAAGTCCCGATAGGCATGTCCGCTGTTGAGCAGCTGCGTCAGGGCAGCCTGATACAGATGTTGTCGTTGCGACTGAAAGTAAGGACCGCAATCTCCGCCAACTTCCGGACCTTCGTCCCAGTCGAGCCCCAGCCACCGAAACGCATCCAGAATTGGCCCCAGCGCTTCGTCCATATTGCGTTGCTGATCCGTGTCATCAATTCTCAGGATGAACTGACCGCCGTGATGCCGCGCGAATAACCAGTTAAACAGTGCCGTCCGCATGCCGCCAATGTGCATAAATCCAGTGGGGCTGGGAGCAAATCGCGTTCGAACAGTCATTTGTCTGTTTTTCGTTGTGACCAGTGATTGGTACTGGCAGGGTTTCTTACTGGCGGAAGCTGTATGGTGGGCGGATGTTACCTTCGAAAAACAGGCCTTCCAAGGGCTTCCCCGATGTGGGACTGCCAACGAACAGGAACGGCACGCTCCCGGGAACCTCAGCCGGCACTCATGAACCGACCAGACCCGCAAAGCGGGCCACCATCAGATGCCCGTTACCAACGGTTGACACCTCCCTCAGCCTGCCGCGCGGATGATCGCCAGACTTGCTTCTGTGCGCATGAAAAAGGGAGTTACCGTTCTGGTGACTCCCTGAATCAGGTGTTATTTTTCCAGAGCCGAATTCACGCAGCGACTTCAGGGGTGGCAGGGACCAGCATCCGTTCTGCTTCATCCACACCTTCGTCTTCTGCCTGTCGTCCTCTGGGAAGATTGTCCTTGACGTCGTAGGCGAGGCCGACAGCTCGCAACGCTTTGATTGACCACCAGGTAATATCGAATTCCCACCATTTGTGACCAGCTGGTGCCAGGCTCGGATGAGCGTGATGATTGTTGTGCCAGCCTTCACCGTAGGCGAGGATAGCGACCCACCAAAGATTGCGTGAGTGGTCCCGAGTGTCGTAGTTGCGGTATCCCCACAAATGTGTGGCGGAATTCACAAACCAGGTACTGTGGTAGGCGGCGACCATTCGGACGCACATCCCCCAAACCACCATCGAAATGCCCATATCCCAACCGCCAATTGCGTAACCGATACCAAGTAACGCCAACCCGCTTCCCCAAAGCCACAAGGCGAAGGTCTTCTGAAAGAACTTCATCATCGGGCGGTCCACAAGTTCCGGCACATACCGTCGATACAATACGCGAGCAGCATGCGTTGTCCGCTTCGGGAATAACCAGAGAATATGTGACCACCATGGCCCGACAATAATTGGCGAATGCGGGTCACCTTCCTGATCGGACTTCTGATGGTGCAACCGATGAGTTGCGGCCCAGGTCAAAGGAGCCCCTTCTCCCGAAAGACATCCGCAGGCGAGAACAACAAACTCAGCAGGCGATCGCAGTTTCATGCTCTTGTGAGCGAGATACCGGTGGTAGCCGAGGCAAATGCCGATACTGCACGTCGCCCAGTGAAGAGCAACACAGACAGCCAGTCCCGTCCACGAAAAGTAAAAGGGTGCAGCAAGCGCACCAACATGGACACCAATTAAGAACAGGGTGACAACCCAATCAATGTTTGACCACCGCAGCTGATCTTTATGAAAAGCGTTTACCAGAGTCTCGGTATCTGCAAGTCGCTGTTGCGTTTTAAGTTCAGCCGGCGTCAGAACCTTCTCAGGAACTGCCATTGTTGGAATCGTTGCGCTCATGCGTGACGCACACTTTCTGTGAGGTTGCGATGACTGGTCTGAGGATGAGAACGGCCTGCGGTCCTGCGGGTTGAATTCCCATCACACACAAAGTTGGATCCGCACGCGATTCTTCCCGAATGCTTCGTCCAACTGCAGCAAGGCTACGGTCCTTATCGACTTACCACAATCTCACTCAGTCCAGAGGTCGTCACCCCCATGTCAAAACTATGTCAAGGCGATAAACCCTTATTTGACAAGGTGTTGCGCCTGCCGATCCGGCCCTCTGAGAGCCTTCTTTTCCCCGAGAAAAGCGCATTCGGACCCGCCACAAGGCAAATGCCCCGCAACGTTGCCACCTGTAAGACACCCTTCAACCGCCCTTAGGTCTGGCGACGTCACGGCAGTCAGAAGGTCCTCAGATCAGTGCAGCTCACAGATCGGCGCCGCCCCACTGCTGACCATGCTTCCATTGAAGTGGCCTGTAACTTCCGGCGACGCTCATTCGCTCTTCTGCTGTAATCTGTGACTCTCAGTTCCGGCGATTCTTTTTACTCTTTCCCTTGCCGCCGGATTTCTTTCCCTTTGGTTTGGCCGCAGAAGGTCTGCCTTTCGGCTTGTGTCGCTTCTTCGCATCCGGGGAGCCTTCTGGATGCACTTTTGATTTCGCACGACCGCCCGGGTTTACTTCGGCGGTGGCAACTTTGTCTCTGAATTTCCCTCGGAACTTGCTCTTCGAAGGTGTGGACGAGACTTCCGGCACCATCGTTTCGACAGCGGCATTCCGACGAATAGACCGCGGGACTCCGATGGGTTTCTTTCCGTCGGCCAGTCGCAGGTCCAGCTGCCGTCGATCGATATCGACATTTGCAATGATGACTTTCACCCGATCACCCAGTCGGAATTCACGCTTCGTTCGTTGTCCGGTCAGCGTGCGAGTTGACTGATCAAACTGGTAGAAATCATCGGAAAGTGTGCTGGCATGAATCAGTCCTTCAGCGGGCACCTTGACACCCTGACAAAACATACCAAAGTTTTCCACGCCCGTGATGAATGCATCCATTTCTTCTCCTACATGGGCGGACATGTATCGAAGAAGCTTGATCTTGATCAGTTCACGTTCTGCCTTTTCCGCGCGCCGCTCTGTGCTGGAGCAATTCTTACCCAGTTGCAACAGCTCCGCCATGCTGTCGGTTGTCGGGATTCTTCCATCGGCCAGATCGCCGATAATGCGATGAACGGTCAGATCGGGGTAGCGTCGGATCGGGCTGGTGAAGTGGCAGTAATCTTCTTCGGACAGGGCATAATGCCCGGCGTCTTCAGGAGAATACTCCGCCTGTTTCATACTTCGCAACAACGCATAGTTGATTGCGCGTCCCTCTGGCTTGTCGGCGACTTCATTGATCAGGTTCTGGATTTCCGAGCGACTCTGGAAGTGCTCGAGCTCGTATCCGAGCCCCCGGCAAAAATCCTGGAACGCCCGTAACCGCAGTTCATCCGGATAACCATGAACACGTCGCAGAAACGGGATGTCCCTCGAAGACAGCAGGGTCGCTACAGCAATGTTGGCCGCCAGCATGAATTCTTCGATAATTTCGTGACTCTGATCGTGATGTCGCTCGTGAGCACCTGTGACAGTTCCGTCTTTATCAAAATCAATTTCAACTTCTGCAACGCCCATCTGCAGAGCACCATTCGCAAACCGCCTTTGACGGAGAATCATCGCGAGCTCGTACATGTGCTCCAGCAGATGTCGGACTTTTGCCGTCACACCAGGTGCCTGCTGCCGAGGGTTCTGGATGATGGGCATGACCTCTTCATAGGCGAACCGGCGAACGACTTTGATCGCCGTGTTGGCAACTTCTGAGCCCAGGACGCTTCCGTCCGCAGCAAATTCGATAAACACGCTCTTGGTAAACCGCACGACTCCCTGCTGAAGGCTGGCGAGACCATTGCTGATCACCTCCGGCAACATCGGTATGACATGGCGTGGCAGGTAAACACTGGTGCCCCGTAACCGTGCTTCCTCATCCAGCGCACTTCCCGGAGTCACAAAGTGAGATACGTCGGCAATGTGGACCCCCAGATGCCAGTGTCCGTCGTCGCTTCTGGTCAGCGAAATTGCATCGTCGAAGTCGCGAGCGTCGACCGGATCGATGGTGATAATCGTTTCGCCTGTCAGATCACGCCGGCTGCCAATTGCCGTTTCATCAAAGTTCTCCGCCTGAATGCGAGCGTCTTCAAGAACGTCATCGCTGAATTCGTGTGGCAGCCCCAGGCTGTAGATCACAGTCATAGTGTCGACGCCCGGGTCACCACGTTTGCCAAGAACCTCCGTCAGCACCGCTTCACCTTTGCGGCTGGCAGTCGGGAATCGAAGCATTTCGATCACGACTTTATCGTCAGGCAGAGCTCCCTTTGCTCCCGGATCGCCCACGTGGATCGGTTGTTCGAAAACGGTACCATCGACCTGGACGTATCCCTGATCCCCGAATTCCTGATAGACACCGACGAACACATTGCTGGCTCGCTCCAGAACTTTTTCGACGGCACCAGTTCGTTGCCCGTTTGTTCTTCGAGCATTCAGAAGACGCACAAGAACTTCATCGCCCGTTTGAGCATCACGCAGATCTCTTGCGGCAATATAGATATCAGCGCCCTTGAGTTCCGGGGTACGTTCATTCGGAATGACAAACCCGGCACCGCTGGCAATCTTCTTGACAACCCCCGAAATGAAGCCCGCAGATGGACGCAGTCGTAGACGCCCTTTCTTGCCTTCGCGGACATGTCCGCCTGCAATCAGACGGTCAAGCGTTTCGCGAAATGTCGGCATACTCTTCTTGCTGACTCTCAACTTGCGAGCCAGTTCCTGCGCCACGATCGGACGGTATTCGTCCGAGGACAGCAGGTCTTTGATATTCTCTTCCATGGAACTCATTTGTCTTACTTTCGTTTTGTCTTCTCTTGTCCGTCTCAATCTGTACGGAGTTATCATTCAACTTGTTTGGGCAGATTCAACCTGCAGTTTTTGTATCTTTGATGCGGCATCGGCAGAACCACATGCGGACGGGCACATTCGCTGACTTCCACGCGTTTTGACCTCCAAGCACCGCGTTCGATTTTTCGGACGGGCCCGGGACAAGTGCAGCGTAATATGTCTGACTGCCGGACAGAACCAAAGCGTTCATGCGTTTCAGGTCAGGACAGAAGCCTGCGTTTTGAACGGAGGCTCACTGAACTGCGTCAGGTCCGCACGGAAAGAAGCAGCCCGTCATCAACGGATGGAGCCCGATCGTTTCAGAGTCACCCAAAACGTTGACTAAAAATCGCTTCGAGCAGGTTCTCATATTGCCGCTCCGTCGGACCAGCTCCGTGCGACCAACCCATCGAACGGGTGAAGTACTTCCAACCGCGTTGCAGGACCGTTTGCAGGCAGGCGATGATTCGCGGCACTCACCCGCCAATCTGCGTACTTCGCTGCCACGCACCTTTATGGACACGGGCGGTGTGAGAACCGTCGGAGAAATAAGCCAAAGGCGCTCTTTTGCCGGACTCGCCGACGTCTCTTGTCGTGCCATGGATGCCGGAGCACATTCGGTGCATTGTCTTGCGGCTGGAACGTTCATTCTTTCGACCAGCAGCGAATACCGATGAACCAACCTTGCGACGATAGCTTGCAATCCATTCTTCGAAACAGATTCCTTCAGGAACAGCCGTCAACAGACGGGTTACTCTGCGGCCATTCATTGATCGCACGTACGGGTTGTTGCATGAAGCTGCATTTGTTCGCATTCATGAATGCCATGACACAAACAAACCCGGGATGTTCGAATGAATTCTGAAATTCTTTGTCTTTTCGTCTCGCAAGAGTTTTCGGAGTTCGCCGGGCAGGTTGAATCCAGCGACCCACTCTGACGCACCATTCTGGGGCACCACAGAAATTGCAGGGCGGACTTCAATCTCAGGCCGTACGGTCTGCCTGAATCCTGAGACAGACAATAGACGGCCATCAACTCGAAGCAACCTGCCACACCAGCACCCTGAGCCAGGGCAAACCGCCAATCCGAACAGTTCCGGTAACATTCGGAAGAACTGAGACAACAGCAGCAGCAGTAGACGCTCTGGAATCGAAAGGTCTACTCTTTGATCTCAAAGATGGCTTCCACTTCGACAGCCGCTCCAGTTGGAAGCGCGGCGAAGCCAAGTGCGCTGCGGGCGTGGTAACCGTCGCCGTCTTTGCCAAACACTTCATGAAACAAGTCAGACGCACCATTGATCACCAAATGTTGATCGGTGAAGGTCGGGGCGGAATAAACACAGCCGAGAACTTTAATGACCCGCAGTCCATCCAGAGAACCGTGGCAGTTACAGACGGATCGCAGAATCTTCTTTGCACATTCTTTGGCGGCCTCGTAGCCCATATCGACCATCACGTCCTTGCCAACAATCCCTTTGATGTCGCTCACGTGCCCGGACGTGATGAGCTGATTGCCGCTCCTGATACACATATTCAGGTAGCCCTTTGGCTGTGGATCGAGAGCGATGCCCAGTTGTCTTGCTTTGGCTGTTGCGCCCATGGCACTGAACTTTCTGTTTGATATGGTTGGGATGGTATAGTGTGAAGAATTCGAATGTTCTGGTGGCCAGTGAGGAATCACAAATAGCTGCCGGGGATCAGGCCGAGCGTCCTTTGTGGCGCGAAGCCCCTGTTGAATCCATCGGCCGGGCCCGTTCAGACTGCAATCTAGTATTCGCCCTGTTCTGCCGACTCACCTTCCAGTCCGCTGAACGTGGATTTTACAACCTGCCGAATTGTCCGCTGATCGCGTTCTTCTACCAGTCGGGCGATTGCATCGTCGATTGACATCACTCCCAGATCCCCGTCGATCCGGCAGCGCACTGCCACAGCGTTTTGTTCGGCTTCTTTTGGACCGCAGACCAGCATGTACGGCACCAGGTCGAGTTGTGCGTCGCGAATTTTCGCCTGAACACGAGCGCTTTGCAGATCGGTCGAAACCCGGAAACCTGCCGATCGCAATTTGTCAGCCACAGCAATGGCGTAGTCGTCGGTCTTTTCGCTGAGCGGAAGTACGCGAATCTGCTCGGGCGCCAGCCAGAGCGGAAACGCGCCCGCAAAATGTTCGATCAGCATCCCGACAAAACGTTCCATCGAACCAAACGGAGCTCGATGGATCATGACGGGCTGATGCGGCTTATTGTCCGGACCAGTGTACTCCAGCTGGAATCGATTCGGGAGATTGTAATCCAGCTGCACGGTCCCCAGTTGCCATTCTCTTCCAAGACAATCACGCACCATGAAGTCGGCCTTCGGGCCATAAAAGGCGGCTTCACCTTCGCATTCAACGAATGAGAGTCCCTGCTCGGTCAGTACCTTACGAAGGACGCCCTGAGCGTTGTCCCAAAGCTCGTTGCTGCCAACATATTTGTCCGACCCCGGATCGCGGGTGGAAAGCTGGACGCGGTAATCTTCCAGACCAACGGCCTGAAGAACATACTTCACCAGCCCCAGCGTATCTTTGAATTCCTGTTCCACCTGCTCCGGAGTACAGAACAAGTGGGCATCGTCCTGCGTCAGGCCGCGAACGCGCAGCATGCCGTTTAGTTCACCCGACTGCTCATGGCGATAAACGGTTCCAAATTCCGCGAGTCGCACGGGAAGGTCCCGGTAGCTGCGCGGCATCGCTTTGTACATTTGAACGTGGTGGGGGCAGTTCATCGGACGAAGAAGAAACCGTTCCTGCTGACGCTCCCAGCGGCGCAAGACATCACGCTTCTCATCAGGTGTCCCATTGACCGGGAATTGATCCACCTTGAATCCGAGAACGATTGCGGCTTCCAGAAGCTTCTTTTCATCATCTGGCGAAGGCACCACGTGTTCCTCGTCGGACGGATCAAGACAACGGATCCAGTGATCGACCAGTTGCCCGGCGGAATGACCAAACAGAGGTGCAAACTGTGAATCACGGTAATAAGGGAAGTGGCCACTGGTTTCATACATTTCAACGCGACCGATGTGCGGCGAATAGACGGGCTGGTACCCACGTCGCAGAAGTTCGGCTTTGATGAACTCTTCCAGCGTTGCACGAATGATGGCTCCTCGGGGCAGCCACAGACACAATCCCTGACCAACCTCGGGATTAATCGAAAACAGACCAAGCCGTTTGCCAATCACACGGTGGTCCCGTTTCTTGGCCTCCTCAATCTGTTCCAGGTAAGCCTTCAGGTCCTTGCGGTCAAACCAGGCCGTTCCGTAAACACGCTGCAGTTGTCGACCTTCTGCATTGCCTTTCCAATAGGAACCCGCAACGCTCAGGATCTTGAAAGCCTTGATCTTGCCGGCGTGCGGAACATGAGGCCCACGACACAGGTCCACAAATTCTCCCTGACGGTAGAAGCTGAGTGTCGAATGTTCTGCCAGTCCGGTCCGAATGTGTTCGACCTTGAGTTCCTGTTTAAGATCGTCGCAGAATTGAATGGATTCGTCGCGATTCATGTGAAAGCGTTCAAACGGTTCCGCTTCATCAACAATCTTCTGCATTTCTGCTTCGATGCGTGGGAAGTCGTCTTCGCTGATCGGAGTGCTCAGGTCAAAATCGTAGTAGAAGCCATTCCCAAGGGTCGGGCCGAATGCAAGCCCAGTGCCGGGAAACAGTCGCATTACGGCACGTGCCATCACATGCGCACAACTGTGGCGCATCACCCCCAATGCTTCGGCATCACGCTCGGTAATCAATTTCAGGGGTACGGGACGCAGGTCGGTCAGTTCCGCAAGCGGGCGCATTGCGTCGACGATGGTTCCGTCGATGCTGGCTGCCACAGTTGCCTTTGCCAGACGCTCGCCGATACCAGCAGCGACGTCCAGTGCAGTTGCATTGTCAGATTGTTCCAGAACATTCCCGTCGGGCAGTTGAACCTGAATCATGAATCCATCTTGTCAGAAAAAAGACTGTCCATTCCATTTGCGACTGATACGAAAAGCCACAATGGAAACGACAGAAACGAAACAGCGGTCGATGCGGAATGACGCCAGATCGACGACCAGGCGGGTTATATCCCTCCTTGCAGTGCAGCACAACGCTTTCGGGAACTGCCTGAGTGAACCAGAATTCTGGTATCTGCCACCCCATCCGCAGAGCGTTGGTGCCCCGATTCACGTATTCGAGCAGATTCGGACGGATGAGCATTTCAGTAAAACTGGACGGATTTTGCGGCGAAGTGGGCCTGCAAGCTTAAGGAGCCGGAGAATTCCTGGGATAGGTTTGCGACGTTTGGATAAAGATTTATAGCCATAGAATCAATTCTTTGGCCTTTTGTCGTGCCTCAGCAAAACGTATTCTTGGTTGGTCCAGGGAGGGTGTATTTTCTGTGGTCAGAGCATTGGTATCCCTCGCCAGCGCTCCGCGGGGCAAATTGCCCGGTCCATAGAGGCTCGCATGAGTTAAGTGGTTCTGCGTTTTCCTACGCTGACCACGCCACGCTGTCAGCCAAGAGGCTGGCACACGGAGATAGTTCGATGCCTTCGCCGCTTCGACTTGCTGTGATCTGTTCTGATGACGACGGATTGAAAACCACATCGGAAACGCCGGCGTTTCACGCCCCGATCGATGACGGCCAGGGTCCCCCTTCCGGCAGCCCTCCATCTGGTCCATCCGGCAGTGTGCGCTGGTTTCTCCGTATCCTCTGTACAATTGCGCTCGCAGTCTCGGCATACCTTGCATGGACTGCATTTAATGCTTCACCCGTGTTCGGATGTACGGGAGATGTCTTCAATTGCGGACACGTTCTCACGAGCGCCTGGTCGAAGTGGTTTGGTATCCCCGTCTCCGTGCCCGCGGTTGGACTGTATGCGAGTCTTCTGGCAGTCCTTGTTTTTGTTGGTCCGAATTCCCCTGAATCCCTGCGTGTTCTTGCCTGGAAATCGCTCACAGCGGGAGCTGTGGCCGCTGGTATCGCGGCGCTTTGGTTTATCGGGTTGCAAGTTTTTGTGATCGGACACCTGTGCCCATACTGCCTGGTCGCGCATACCTGTGGGCTGCTGCTGGTTGCCACCGTCTTGATGCAGAAGCAGATCAGCTGGAAATCGATCCGACAATTTGGCGGCGCAGGAGCCGCGTGTTCGGCAGTTCTGATCATTGGCCAACTGCTGACTCCCCCGCCCCAGACCTTCGTTGTGGAAGAGTTCGATCTTCCCGCTTCAGGTTCATCCAGTTCCGACATGCTGGCATCTCCAGACGCAGATATTTTCGCCCCACCAGGTGATGAGATCTTCGCGGCTCCCGGCGAAATTGAAGCCGCACCGGTGTTTGAGTCTCCTGTTGCTGACGCAACCGCGGTGTTTGAAGCTCCCTTTATCGAGCCTGCCCCGGGTGATTCATCACCGGCCTCGGCTCGCGACCCGGATTCGCCAGTGGTGGAATCCAGAGACACGAAATCCAGCGCCTCGAACCCCAGTGTCAGTCGCAGCGGCTCTGATACTCCGGAGATTGAGCCCCGGCAACCTGCCGCAGCATCCGCAGAAAAGGATGAAACGCTTCCGGTGATTTCTTCCGTTCTGACAATCATTCCGGGAGCCATTCGATCGACAAATCACATCCTGATCGCGTTTGCTGATGAAACTACGAAATCGGACGAAGCGACTTCAACTGAAGAAACCAAAGCACAGCAACCCGAAACGGAAGAAGCGGCCGGTGAAGCAGAACCAAGAATTGTCAGCGTGGCTGGTGACAAGTTCCGGCTGAATGCTGCTCAATGGCCCATGGTTGGCAAGTGCGATGCGAAATACATCATGGTGGAAATGTTCGACTACACGTGTCCACACTGCCGAAACACTCACCGAACCATCAAGAAAGCGTGTGAAAAATACGGTGATGACTTTGCAATTATTATGCTGGCCGTGCCTCTGAACCCACGCTGCAACAATGCCATCAGCAGCACCGGCCACGCTGATGCATGCGAATTGGCAAAACTGGCCGTTGCTGTCTGGAGAGTTTCGCCACAGCAGTTCGCCGAATACCACAACTGGATGTTCGATGCAGGGCGAAACCGCACCGCGGGAGAAGCACGGACCAAAGCGGAACAGCTCGTCGGTCGGCAGCCTCTGCAGGATGAACTCAATCGTGGCATTCCGGATCAGTACATCCAACGGCATGTGGATCTGTATCGCAAGGTCGGCGCAGGGGCTGTCCCCAAGTTGATGTTCCCGCGTTCCATCATGACCGGGGAAGTCAACAGCGTCGCGTCGCTCTCCAGCGCAATTGAAAAGAACTGAGGACCATCCAGGCGATCGCTTTCCAGTTTGGATCACCCCAAATGAAGGGGCCGGTCCCACGCAGTGCCATTTCCCGGACACCGGGCGACGGATCCCTGCCTGCCATGTTCGCCCCGGAGCCGTCTTTCGGCGCAGTTCTCAAATCACCAGACTGATTCGCAGTGCCGATTGATGCATTTGGGCAGTGTCTTCGAAGTTGCTCCTCAGCAAGGATCTTTCCTGACAATCAGGATAATTTTTCCGTAGCAGGATACGGAACTCTGCTGCACGACATCGTTACTCCCCCCTAAGCGATTGCAACCTTTGGATTGAAGGCAATCGTGCTGGCCGGCAATGTCGAATGGGGGACACAATGGGGCGAACGATATTCGGGCGGCAGCGAATCGGGCAACGACCACAACGCGGTGGATTTTCACTTGTGGACCTCGCCGTTTCTGTGGCCATCGTTGCAACACTGCTGGCATTGATTCTGCCGTCAATTCGAGTCACACGCGGTTCATCGCATCTGTTGTCGTGCCGGAATAACCTGAAGAATCTCGCACTGGCGATGCACAACTACGCGGGTGCTCATCAGGGTCATTTGCCGGCATCACAACGATTTCAGCACCGCGACGGCGGGAGGTTCCGCCCCATGCAGAATTGGGTCGTATCTCTTCTGCCGTACGTGGACCGCAGAGATATTGCCGATCGATGGAATTTCGACCAACCCTTTGATAGCCCTGCAAATTCAGAGCTGGGTTCTATTCCTGTTCGCGTTTTGTATTGCCCCGATGATACGACCAGACCATCGGAGCCCCGCCAGTTGAGTTACGTCGTGAACCATGGTTACATGTCGGTCGGTGCAAAGGACAATTTTTGGGATGCCGGTCAGATCAACTGGAATCGCAATAACACCACCAATTCTATGGCCACACCTGACATCGACGCTGAAGATGCAGACGCCCACCGTGATACGGGCATGTTCTGGCAAGTGCGTGAACCTGGCGCCGACTCCGCGATGATCACCAGATCGTGGAGTCACGGAAGCTTTTCTCTGGATAGAGTCTACGATGGCAGCAGCCAAACCATCCTGCTCTCTGAAAACTCACACGCTGGTCTTGCCAACGCCGGTCCCAAAGCCAACTGGGCAAGCCCAAACTGGCGGCGTTGCACGTTTGTGCTGCCAATTGCTCCGTACGATCAGGGGCCTGCTAATTATCGAAACCCATTCGATTCAATTTCGAAAGCAAGCAGTTCGATCGGTGTCAGCTCTGTTGTCAATGGGACCGCCGCCGGACTGGGATCGGAAAATGATGTCCGATTCGCGGCCCCGAATTCCCAGCATCCCAACGGTGTCAATGTTGCATGGGTTGATGGATCGGTGGGATTCGTCAGCGAAGACATCGCGCCATCGGTTTACGCTCGACTCGTCTCCCCCGCCGGTTCGCGGCCGCGAGGCCCCGAGTCGGCAATCGAAACACAGGAAGATCTCAGCGATCAGGATTTCTAAACAAGAGGCCAACGTTCCGCCGAACGTCAGGAGCGAGCAAATCCCTAATCGTCATCAGGATCATCGAGCACTTGCATTTGGTGAACCTCTGATGTGAGAGCACGCAATAATCCCTCGATGCCTGCAGCCAGATTGAGCTTTGCAATTACCGGGAACGACGAATCGCTCAAGTCTGGATCAACGTGCCAAGTGAGCCCGGCAACACAAGCGCTGGGAAATCGACGCTGTGCGGCATTCAACCAAAGCTCCGAACGCAGTCCATCCTGATCGACGAACGCCAACTGCGGAGGCACCGTCACACCCATCGTTCCTGCGACCAGCTGGTGGACGGTAACGCATTCCACCCTGATCCCGAACTCGCGGCAGATGTCCTGCACCGTTTGCAACAGGGCTCGATCCTGTCCGATCAAAACAGCAGACTCGATTCCATCTTTTGTATCAGGCCGTCTCAGAGCCGAACCCAGGGTCCGATACGCGTAAACCTCCTCAGGTGATGCGAGAGGTGAAAGTGGCTCCAGCCCCTCGGATAGACCATTTACAACATCCAGTATGGCATCCGGGCAAAAACGAGCAGGTATTCGAACGGTGGTTGGCCAGTGTGGTGCCGATCGTCCATCCGATTCGCACCAGGGACCAAAACAACAGACCAACGACTTGAAAATCGTCGCGGAAATCAGCTGATCGATATCCGCCCGCTGAAACTGTTCAGGATAACTTTGCAGAACGATAGTCAGGTCCGCTGCCGGTGCCCCCTGCTTCAGATGTCGAATGGCCGCTGGAATTGTTTCGAATTCCCCGGCAATTCGAACGGCATCATTCCGCCGAACTGCTTCGACCGTTGCTGCAAACACAGGCTCGCGCAATGGGCCAATCATGAAGATGCTGACAGTATTATTCATTGAAAAGGTGACTTGGTTCGCTGTATACGTGGCAGAAAGGACAGTCAGCAGGGACGATGCCGCTCATGGTTCCGCAGCGCCGCGATGAATTAAACAGATTCGTGAAAGGTTGGAGATGTGGAGAGCGTCTTCCAGCCCATCATTCATCGCACATGCTCAACAGGAGTGATATGTGGAAGTTGCGAAATGTGGAGATTGCAAACCCCAAATTTCACTCCCTCTCCGGCATCTGCGTATTCTATCCACTCTCATTCATTCAAAGACACTAAAGCCCTTTCATTATCACAGGAGTTCCCATCAGAGCCATGTCTACACCTCTTATCCAGCCAGTTAACGAATCGGATGCCGTGGACAAGGTCGCACAAACCTTTGAGCGGATTCGTGAGGTTCTTGAGTTGTCAGAGGTGCCCGAGATCTTCCGCTATTTCGCAAATGTGCCAGCCTTGTTGCACGACTACTTCATGAATTTCCGCAAGTTTGTGCTGAGCGAAGGAAAACTGGATCTGAAAACAAAACTGCTGGTCGCTTCAGCGGCATGCGGGCACATGGGCTGCCAGGCATGGCTGTCGTTCCTGAAGCCATACGCTGAACGTGCGGGTGTCAATTCGACGGAAGTCATTGAAGCCATGGCAGTTGGATCAACAAACTCCATGTACAATGTGCTGTTCAAGTTCCGCGATATCAGCGGATCAGACGTGTTTGACGGGATGTCTGTCGGACTGCGAGCCCATACATTCAGCGGGACATCTCTGACCCATCAAACGGTGGAACTGATCAACCTCTCACTCAGCAACCTGAACGGATGTAAACCCTGTACATCCTCCCACGTTGCGAAGGCACGTCAGCTGGAAATCTCGGACGAAGCGATCTACGAAGCCGTTCAGTGTGCCGCAACCATTGTCTGTGGCAGCCAGTTTCTTCGGTCTGTCGGCGTCAATTGAAACTCAGTTGGCGCGAAATTCCCGGGAAGTCAACGTCACACCTTCGGGAGACTCCCTTCTGCTGTCCGGGAAGTTCCCTGACCAATTCTGTGCCCTTCTGACCCGTGTGGTATCTCTGGGCATGGAATCCGTAGCGGATCCGGTGATCCCGGCAGGATCCGGCGAAATTGATCGAGAACCGGGATGGGATTGACCTGAACGGCTGATTTCAGCAAGATCCGCCGGTTTTCCGCCGTTGTTGAGTCCACCGATCAGCACTGGCCCATTCTCACTCTCTTCTCAAAACAGTTGTCATTTTCCGACGTTCGCCAGTGCGGACGGAAAACAGACCTCACACGTGAACTCATGACGGCGCCACAGAAACCGGATCGATTCGAACTTGCACGACTTGAGAAGCTCGAAAAAATCGAGTCTCTTGGCCAGGATCCGTGGGGACAGCGATTCGACAACCACACAGGGATCGCAACAGCGAGAGAGCAGGTTCCGGCCGAAGCGGGCGTCAACGGCCCCACCGTGCGAATTGCCGGCCGCATCATGTTGCGTCGTAAGGCTGGCAAACTTCGGTTTTACGATATCAAGGATCAGACGGGACGCATTCAGCTGCTGTTCTCCCGCGGCGACCTGAGCGACCAGCAATGGGAACTGATGGGCGCGCTGGATCTGGGTGACCTGATCGGGATCGATGGTACAACCTGGCGAACTGATGCGGGTGAACCGTCGGTTAAGGTCTCTGAATTGACCGTGTTATGTAAATCACTGGCTCAGCCGCCGGAGAAGTTCCATTCGGTCCAGGATGTTGAAACACTTCTCCGCCAGCGGTATCTGGACCTCATCTACAACGACGGTGTCCTGGATCGAATGCTGCAACGTTCTGCAATCATCGATTCAGTTCGTCAGACACTTCGCGGTGAAAAGTTCAATGAGGTTGAAACGCCTGTGTTACACGCCGTGGCCGGAGGAGCTGCGGCAAGGCCCTTCATCACGCACCATAACACGCTGGATATGGAGCTTTATCTTCGGATCGCACTTGAACTGCATCTGAAGCGGTTGATGGTTGGCGGCATCGAGCGGGTCTTTGAGATTGGTCGCGTTTTTCGAAACGAAGGCGTGGACGCGACGCATAATCCCGAATTCACGATGATTGAGATCTACCAGGCTTATGGAGATTATCGGTCAATGATGGATCTGACCGAAAAGATCGTCACGAATGCGGCCAAAGCAATCAGAGATTCGCTGATCATACCATGGGGTGAAGAGGGCGACTCTGTGGATTTGACACCTCCCTGGCCTCGACGAACCTACGCCGACCTGTTTCTGGAACATGCAGGCTGCGACATGACAAATGCCAGCGCTGTAGAAGCCAAAGCCCGATCGCTGGGGATCGACACAACCGGAATGCACCCGGATGTCGTTGTGAGCGAAGTGTTCGAAGCCACGGTGGAAGACAATCTGAAGGGTCCCATCTTTGTAATTGACTACCCGGCAGCCATTTGTCCGCTGACCAAGCGAAAGCAGGACAATCCGGCCATTGCCGAACGCTTCGAACTGTTTGTGCGGGGGATGGAACTGGCAAACGCCTACACAGAACTCAACGATCCTCGACTGCAGGAAAAACTGTTCCTGACTCAACTGGAAGGTCAGGATGAAGAAGATTCGATGGCAAAAATGGACCACGACTTCGTCAAAGCATTAAAAGTAGGGATGCCTCCAGCGGGTGGACTGGGAATTGGAATCGACCGTCTGGTGATGTTGCTGACGAACAGCCGCAGCATCCGCGATATCATTTTCTTCCCGCTTCTGCGGCACGAAAATGAAGGTGGAAAAGACAAGCAGGAAGACAAGAAACAGGATTAATCCGGGAAAGCTGATTTCCCGGGGCAACGGAGTGCCAACTATGTACAAGCTGCTGCTTTGTGTTCGTTATCTTCGAACCAAATACATTGCCCTCGCCTGCATCATCAGCGTCATGCTGGGTGTTGCCACGATGATCGTGGTGAACAGTGTGATGGCTGGTTTTGCGAATGAGATGCGAGACCGCCTTCACAACTTCCTGGCGGATATCGTTGTTGAATCCAAGAGCATGGACGGAATCGCTGACAGCCAGCGCCAAATGCAGATTGTGCGCGAGGCTGCCGGTGATTATATCGCCGCGATGACGCCCACAGTAGAAGTACCCGGCATGATTTCATGCACTGACCCCTGGAGTGGCGAGATGTTCGTTGCTCAGGTCAGCATCGTTGGCATTGATCCGGCGGGTAAGGCACAGGTAGGCCCGCTACAGGACTATCTGGACAGCTACAACGCGGTCGTCGAGGACGGAGTTGTCACCCGGCCTGCTCTGCGTTCGCCGGACACGCCACTGGGATGGACACTCACCCCGGAAGCGATTGAATATCGTCGGCAGGTGAAGGAGCTGAATTCAATGCAGCTTCAACAGCGATCAATCACGCCAACGTTCGACCATCTGCCCCAAACCAACTCAGATCCCGGGGACAATCTTCAGGCAGCAGTCGAAGAACCCACATTCGATCTGGCAGGCGACAGTACCACGCCGGTGAACATCGCCGGGGCTTCGGATGCCGTGAGCGATGCTTCAACGGAAATGACGCCAGGTTCCGCTGCGGCCGAGTCGCCGATTGATCTCCCGTTCGACGAACATTTTGATATCCCCGATGCAGCGATTTCCACCGAGCCGCTCGCCGCTCGGGTCTATCTCGGTGAAGGTATTGTCAGCTTCCAGGTCCTCAACCCTGAAACCAAGAAGCTTCAGAAGGTCATGATGGTGAATCCCGGCGACGACGTCATTCTTTCGACGGTCAAAGCAAGTCAGCCACCTGATGTCGTCAAATTTACAGCGACTGTCTCTGATATCTTTCGCAGTGGAATGAGCGAATATGATTCCAGCATCGTGTTGATGAATCTTGAAGAACTCCAGCGTAATCGCGCAATGATCGTGGATGGAGTCGACCATATTTCGGCCATCCATATTCGACTGAAGGACTACCAGGATGCTGCACAGGTTGTCGCGAAACTGAAGGCCGCCTTCCCGCCGTTCGCCGTCAGCATACGAACCTGGGAAGAAAAGCAGAGCCTTTTGCTGTCCGCCGTGGAAGTTGAAACCGCCATCCTGAATGTACTTCTGTTTCTTATCATTGCGGTTGCTGGTTTTGGAATTCTGGCAATCTTCTTCATGATCGTTGTCGAAAAGACACGCGACATCGGGATCCTGAAGTCCCTGGGCGCCAGCAGTCAGGGCGTGATGTCAATCTTCCTGTCCTATGGTCTGGGCCTGGGAATCGTTGGCAGCCTTGCCGGAGTGATGATCGGGCTGTTCTTTGTGCACTACATCAACGAAATCGAAGACGGATTGAGCTGGCTGACGGGTCGACGCGTCTTCGACGAAAAGATCTATTACTTTCATGAGATCCCCACTCAGGTTAATCCCATGATGGTGTTCTGGGTGGCTCTTGGCGCCATCGCGATTGCCGTTCTGGCGAGCGTATTGCCGGCCCGTCGAGCTTCACGCCTGCATCCCGTGCGTGCTCTCCGATACGAATAGTCTGATCTGCGGAATCGCATCCGCGCGTTCTTCTGTGATCGAACTTCTGCCGCAGATGAGTCTTCCATCATGAACGAAACCATAAAGATGACAACGCCGCTGATCTCCGCCGACGCCATCACAAAGTCCTATGTCAAAGGAGAACACAAGGTACCGGTTCTGCGTGGAGCCGGCCTGAAAGCCAACCGCGGGGAATTTATCTCCGTGGTCGGCCAGAGTGGCTCCGGGAAAAGCACACTGCTTCATGTCATGGGGCTTCTGGATGCACCAGATATTGGCGAAGTCATGCTGCAGGGAAAACGGATCGACAACTTGTCGCAGCACGCTCGTGATCAGCTGCGCAATCATGTGTTTGGTTTTATCTTTCAGTTCTATCATCTGCTGCCGGAACTCACGCTGCTCGAAAACGTGATGACACCGCTGATGATCCGATACTCTCTGCTGGACTACTGGCGCAAACGCCGAGAAATCCGGGAAATGGCGATGGACATGATTCAGCAGGTTGGGCTGGAGCACCGTATCAAACATCGTCCCTCCGAAATGTCAGGCGGCGAAATGCAGCGAGGTGCCATCGCACGGGCTCTTGTGGGCAAGCCGGAGATTCTTCTGGCCGATGAGCCAACCGGAAATCTGGATGCGTCAACAGGCGGCGAGATTATGGACATTCTGAATCGACTGAATCAGGACAGTCAGCTGACCATTGTGATGGTTACACACGACGAAAGCATCGCCGCGCAGGCCCATCGCATCGTTCGACTGGCGCAGGGGCAGATTCAGACGGTGTCACACGAAGAAGCCGCCTGAAGACGACTCCGGGGGGCCGTATCGGTCGGCTGATATGAATTTCGTTGGCAAAGATGCGCTTCGAGCGGCGTGTTTCCTGGCGGCCTGTTCGAGCCCATCTTTGGCTGGACCTGCGAACAAACGGCTCACTGAGTTTGGAATTCCTCCCGCATTGCGTATTCTTACAGCAGTCTTTGTTGTTCGAATTGATGCATGATGGCAGGAGTGTTCCGTTGCTTGTTCGAAACCTGTTTGTTCGACACCTGTTTGCGCGTTTGTCTTCAGTTGCTGCCATCGGAATGGCCACGGCATTCGTGATGGTCTCCGGATGCCAGCCGTCCACAAGCCAAAAAACGACTGAAGTTTCGGCCGAACCTGCGGCACAGGAAAAAGAGATCTCATCAAAACTTGAGGCACTTGGTGCAAAGCTTCAGCGCGAAGCTGGTTTCATCATTGACGTTGATCTTCGAGGTACAGAATCCAGCGATGAAACGCTGCCGATACTTCAACCCCTTGAACGTCTTCGATCTCTGCATCTGGACAAACTTCCCATTTCAGACTCCGGCATCGCAACGATCGGAAGTTTCAAAGGCCCGCTCGCGAATCTGGATATCCGAAACTGCGCTATCACCGACGCGGCTATGGAGACACTGTCGGGAATCACGACGCTGAAGGCCATCCGCTTGTCCGGCGAAAGCAGCGCGACATCGGTGGGTGATGACGGAGTTGCCAAACTGGCGACATTAAAGAATCTGAAAGTCCTGGCAGTTGATGACCTGTGGGTCAGCGGCACAGCACTGGAAGCCCTGGCTGGGTTGTCGAGCATCGAAGAACTGTATTTGAAGAGTACGCTGGTGGACGACGACGCAATGACCATGGTCGCACGATTTCCAAACCTGAAGAAACTTCGAATCTCAAAAACACAGGTCAGCAACGACGGGCTTCAACATTTGACAGCCTGCAAAAAACTGGAAGATCTGGACCTGAGCGAAAACTCATTGCTGGATGACCAGGGGATGGCAATTGTCGGGCAGATGACTTCACTGAAGAAGCTGAACCTCTGGCGCGATGCAATCAGTGATACGGGGCTTCAGCACTTGTCGCCACTTGTCAATCTGGCATGGCTGAACGTGGACAACACGCAGGTGTCCGATGCTGGCCTGCCCGCACTGAAAGACATGAGCCAGCTGACCTTCCTTCATCTGGGTTCAACCTCTGTTTCGGATGCTGGCATGCCATCACTCGAACACCTGACTCAACTTAAAGACCTGAAAGTGACACGAACCGCTGTCACTGAAGAGGGAGTTCAGGCATTGCAAATGAAATTGCCGAACACCGCCATTCAGCTGAAGTACATCGAAGGTGAATAGAAACTTTGGGCGCACGTGGATTCTCATGCTGTCGCTCCTCGCATGCCAGGTGTTTGCGAGTCAGGCTATGGCAACGGACGAAACGTTCTGTCCAGGAAGCCCAGAAGACGACGGCCGTCGTAATCCGGACGCGACTGCCCATTCCGTTCCAAAACCAGCGGTTCCGGAAACAGCGTGGCTCCACGAATGCCTGCGTCGTGGTACCGTACGCATCATCAGCCGAAACGATCGTGCTTCCGGAGTTCTGATCAATCGCGAGGGGATCATCCTCACGGTTGCCCACGGAGTACCGGAACCGACGCCAGGCCAGGAAGCGCCGATGGTTCGTGTAGTATTGCCGCAGCATCAAGTTGCAATTGCGACCATACGACACCGAGACAGTCACTGTGATCTGGCGGTGCTGCAGTTAGCCGATCCGTCGGTGATCGGCCAATTCGACATGCAGCCCATCCCTCTCGCGATGGAAATGCCAGTCTCGCCGCCGGAGGGGCCTGGTACGTTTGTGCTCAGTTCAGGTCTTCCGGCTCGAGAACCAAATCATTCTTCGACTGTGGTTCGCCTGGGAACCATCACGCATCAAACAGAACGTTCATTCCGAACGACGTGTGCGTTATCTGTGGGAGATTCGGGAGGCCCCGTGATCAATCTGCGGGGGCAGTTGCTGGGAGTCCATCGCCAAATTGGCTTCGATCTGACCAGTAATCACCACGTGACTCTGGAAGTCGTCCGACAATTTCTGACTGATTCAAAAGTCGCCAGCGTGCCCCGGGAAATCCCGGGCCAGGCAGAACGAAACTTATCAGAAGAACTCGAGCGGGCACTCAACCATCTGCCATCTGAACTTCACACACTTGCACAAGATCGCACTGTGATTGTCGAAACGCGTACAAAGGACACAGAAGATCACAGCGATGCCGTTCGTGATCAGCAACGGTGGAAACGCGTCGGGCTTGGAACACGGCTCGGTAACGGCCTGGTAGCAACCAAACGTTCGCTGCTGGATGACCATGGTATCGTGGTTCGGGACGAAGTTCCCCGGCATTTCATACGTTGCGTCGGTCGCCATGGAAAGAGATTCTCGGCACGTGTTGTGGCAACTGATCAGGCGACCGACATTACGATCCTTCGATTGGATATCTCTGACGACGATCGAATGCAGCCGCTGCCGAATCCGGAATCCATCTTCGTCGATCACCCTGTCGCGGCAACGCTTCAACCGGATAGCACTCTGAAGCTCGGATGGTTGTCTCGAACAATGCATGACGAACCAGCCGCGGAGGGAAAGTTCGGAATGCGTTTTTCGCTTTCCGACAAAGCGGAGATCGTTGTCGAGAGTGTCAGTCCCAACAGCACGGGAACCGATGCAATGATTCGAACAGGTGACCGCATTCATGCTATCAATGGGCAGACGTTGAGCGGATTTGAAGATGTCGAACGCATTCACCAGTCAAACCAGCCGGGAGACTGGCTGCAGTTTGATTTGTGGCGAAACGGTCAGGCACGAACCACCGGGGCGAGAATGGGTAGTGATCCCGGAGCGATGTTTCATCGAGCAGAATTTCTGGATGGCCGTGTGGGTCCATTGAGTGAGCGACGAACTGGTTTCCGCCAGATCATGCAATGTGACATCCCTGTGCAGCCTGACGATTGCGGCGGACCATTGATCGATGCCCGTGGCCGCATTATCGGCGTCATCATTGCACGCCGTGCGCGCGAGTCGACACTGGTCCTGCCAATTCAGTCTGTTGTCGACCGGATCCCGGCCCAGTAACGTTTTGCGGGGGAGGAATTCATGGCACGAACAAGTCCCGCCAACCAACCTGCATTTGGTGACGACGGGCCTGTGGTCATCCGGATGTATGACCAGCCAACGACGGCAGAAATAGATGCTGCCATCCTGAGGTCGTCCGGCATACCCGTTCAGACGACCGGCACCGAACTGGCAGATTCCCTGAACTATTACGGTCTGGCCGTTCGCAGAATTGAGCTGTTGGTTCCGGAAAGCCGTGCACAAGAAGCAATTCAGGTACTTCGCGAGGCCCGGGTGAATGATGTTGAAGCGACCGAATGGCAGTGTTCTGCCTGCGATGAAATCAACGCCCGGACATTTGATGAATGCTGGAACTGCGGCAAGTTGCGGGGTACTGACGACCGGGAGGTAACAGCACCGCTGCAGGAAGACGGGACGAGTATTTCCCTGCCGGATGTCATCGAGACGGAACGGTCTGAGAATCCCTACGCTGCACCAATAGTGCAGATTGCAAATCAACCGGTGGTTGAAAATGCCGAAACGAAAAAGCTGACTGAACGAGCAACCAGATCGCTGTTGCTGTCCCCCGCATTTCCACCTCTGCTGCTTTATGCACTCTACATTTCGGCATCGTCGTTGATTTCAATTGCCAGTGGACAACTGGAGGCGAGCCCACCTCAGCGGCGGCGGCTGTCATTGATCGTTTTCACCAGTGGCATCCTGTTCATTCTGATGACACTGCTGAGTCTTGCGATATTCTGATGATACGGATGCGGTTGTTCATAGCGGCTATGGCGATCATGCGTTCCTGTTGCTGATTCACCACACAACCGGCGTGACCCCTACAGATTTCGGCCGATGAGTGCTCAGAGCCTGAAGTACCGTTGAACTTAACGTTGTCGATGCATCCAGGTGATAGGCTCTTCTTGTCACACGCCGGGCGCCGGCGGCGCGTTAATTCGCTGGATGTATTGAACAGAGTTCCCTTCAGGCTGCGGTGAAGCAGACTTTTCCTTTCGGAGCACTATTCGGCATGGACCCCAGTCACCTGCAGGAACTCGTTGAACTCGAAGACAATTACTGGTGGCACGTTGCGAAACGCAAACTCGTCACACGTTTACTTCGCAAACATTGCCCGCCCCCCGGTCGGCTGGTCGAAGGTGGCATCGGGTCGGGACGTAATCTCGTCGAATTCAACGAGATGGGCTACGACGTCACCGGGTTTGACCTGATGCCCGAATCAGTCGAGCACGTTCGAAACCGCGGCATTGAAGATGTTCGCGTGCATGATCTTGGCCAGCCATGGCCGGTCGAACCGCAATCGCTTCGTGCTGTCGTCCTGCTGGATGTGCTTGAGCACGTTGAGGATCCAGTGCAGGTTCTGAAGCATGTTCACGATTCGCTTGAAGACGATGGAGCGGTCATCATCACCGTACCCGCCCATCCATGGCTCTACAGTCGCTGGGATGAACAGCTCGGACATTTCCGCAGGTACACAATCGCGGAATTTCGGACTCACGCGCGAGAATCGCAGTTCCGTGTCCAGTGGCTGAACTACTGGAACAGCTTCACTTTGCCCGCAGCTCTCGCCGTGCGCGGATGGGAAAAACTGTTTCCCAGTCGTCACCAGCCGGATTTTCCCGAAGTATCGTCATTCACGAATCGTGCGCTGCTGACGGCGGCTGCCGCTGAGCGTTGGTGCCTGAACAGTGTTGGTGTCCCGATGGGGCTGTCGCTTGTTGGAGTGCTGCGCAAATGACGTTTGACGTTCCGCAACGAGAGCTGGAAGCTGACGGTGCATTCGCTGTGTACTGCAATGATCGTGACCGACATTCATCAAAGATCTCGGCCGTGCTGCCGGTTTACAACGAAGCCGCGATCCTCAGGGAGTTGACCAGCCAACTGGTGAAGGCACTGGAGAAGAACTCCGCCGATTTTGAAATCGTTTACGTGAACGATGGATCAAGCGACGGATCGCGTGAATTGCTGGACCGACTGGCGATTGAAGACCATCGGATCGTTGTCGTTCATCTGGCGCGTAATTTTGGCCACCAGCCTGCCGTTCACGCAGGACTGGATTACGCCAGTGGCGATGTTGCCATCGTCATGGATTCGGACTTGCAGGATGATCCCCGTGCGATACCCGACTTTCTGACCGAGTGGGAATCGGGATTTGATGTGGTGTATGCCGAGCGATTCAATCGCAAGGAATCTCTGCCCAAACGACTGCTGTTCTACAGCTTCTATCGTGTGCTGAATGCCGTCTCATCGACTCCGATCCCTCAGGACGCTGGCAACTTTGGTCTGCTGGATCGCCGCGTGATCGATATTCTTCAGCAGCTTCCGGAACAGGATCGCTATTTCCCCGGCCTGCGAAGCTGGGCTGGCTTCCGTCAAACGGGAGTTCCAGTGGAACGGGCCGCTCGACATGATCAGCATCCGCGCGTCTCTCTGAAGGGCCTGTTTCGTCTGGCCAAAACAGCCATCCTTTCGTTCTCGGCATTCCCGCTTACATTCTTCTACGTGATCGCCGCCCTTTCTGCCTCCATCTGTGCAGCGTCGATCGGCTTCGTATTGTTTCACAAGCTGTTCACCGGGCTGGCAATACCCGGATGGACATCCGTCGTTACGCTCGCTTCGCTCTTTGGCGCACTGAATGCGCTGGGGATCAGCATTCTTGGCGAATACGTAATTCGAATTTACGATCAGGTCCGCAGTCGGCCGGTGTACATTGCCGACTCTGTGCGCAACCGAAGCCGTCAGGGAATATTGACGGTGTCTCAGGAAACGGGACGGCATACACCTGAAAGTGTTGCCAGTGAATCCCGCACGGCATTGAAAGCGTATGCGGCGTTTGATGAAGGCAGCGTGAACGAATCAAACAACCAGTTACAGGCGGAGTATCAGAAGCTGGACCATATCGAGATGCTGCTGGAGCAACTGCATCGGGATTACCAGCAGGCACAGTCCAATTCAAAACCACTTGAAAGTATTAAGCGAGACTGACAATGAAGGTCACGATGATAGGTACCGGCTATGTAGGGCTGGTGACAGGAACGTGTTTCGCCGAAAGCGGCAATGATGTCACGTGTCTTGATGTCGATGCCCGTAAAGTCGATCTCCTCAATAATGGTGGAGTGCCCATTTACGAACCAGGACTGGAAGAACTGGTCAAACGGAATGCGGCTGCGGGTCGACTCAAGTTTACAACCGACTACCAGCAGGCGATCAGCGATGCAAAATGTGTTTTCATCTGTGTGGGGACGCCTCAGGACGAAAACGGTGCGGCCGATCTGAAATACGTTCAGAGTGCGGCGGAAGGCATGGCTCCTTACCTGAAGTCAGGAGCCGTCGTTATCTGCAAGAGTACCGTCCCTGTTGGAACCAATCGTCAGGTAGCCAACTGGATCAAGGCAAAAACAGAGACGCCATTTTATTCGGCATCGAATCCGGAATTTCTGAAGGAAGGTGCCGCGATCGACGACTTCACCAAACCAGACAGGGTTGTCGTGGGTGTCGACGAAGAAGAAGCATCAGATGTGCTTCATGAACTGTATAAGCCGTTCCTGCGCACTGAAAAGCCGTTTATCAGCATGGGTATTGAAAGTGCTGAGATGGTCAAGTACGCCGCCAACTGCATGCTGGCCACCAAGATCAGCTTTATCAACGAGATCGCAAACATCTGCGAACGGGTTGGTGCGGATATCAACGACGTCCGCAAAGGCATGGGGCATGACGCCCGGATCGGGTTTGCATTTATGTTCCCGGGAGTCGGTTATGGCGGGTCCTGCTTCCCCAAAGACGTTCGCGCACTTGCATCAGTTGCGGCGGCCAATGATGTGGAAGCTCGAATCCTTCGAACCGTGGACGAAACAAACAATCATCAAAAGCACGTTCTTTTCAAGAAGATCTCCGGTTATTTTGGCGACCTGAAGGACCGAACGGTGGCCATTTGGGGACTTTCATTCAAGCCTCGAACAGACGATATTCGCGAAGCCCCGTCACTGGTTCTCATTGAAAGCCTTCTGGACGCTGGCGCGTCGGTTCGTGTTCACGATCCGGTAGCCGAAGAAAACGTTCGTCAGGTTATGGGCGATCGCATCACCTACTGCAAGCATCACTATGATGCCTGCGAAAATGCCGACTGCATCGCAATCGTCACGGAATGGAATGAATTCCGGAATCCGGATTTCGACTACGTGAAGCTGAAAATGAAATCCCCGGTGATCTTTGACGGACGAAATCTGTACGACCGCCAGAAAATGGCACGTCGCGGCTTCTACTACTCCGGCATCGGACTCAGTGCCCTGCCTGTGCCGGAAGCATAGCTCATCTGTCTCTGAACTCACCCACACGAAATTACCATCCCGAAGCCGGACGATTGCACACCGCAATTGTCCGGCTTTT
>JAGQQE010000109.1 GCA_020426345.1 Planctomycetaceae bacterium | reverse complement strand
GCTCTCTGTCGAAGGTGGGTTTGGGGAATCGCTTCTCGGTTGGTCTCTGTCCAAAGTTTCCACGAATACACGTGCCGGCGGCTGCCTGATTCTGAAGGCCCGAACCGTATTCCATCAGCCGGTTATCTGAGGCCATCCAGACGGGTTCAGTAATGTGCCTCGATCCACCCGAGGACGTTGTCGCGTCAGAATGTGCTTGGCTATGATAAGCCGCATTTTGAGATTCCGCCACTGCCCGGATTCAGTAAGAGATGCACAACGTTCTGGCGGTTGTTCCTCCCTGTCGGTCTGATAACATCCCGGGCATCTTCGGGCGGGCCAATCTTCAAAGACGGTCGCCCCCCTGTTCAATCTCTGTCGAGGGTTCTTCGTGACCATATTTACCAAGATCATCAACCGAGACATTCCCGCGGATATCGTATACGAAGACGAACACTGTCTCGCATTTCGTGACGTAAATCCTCAGGCTCCCGTCCACGTGCTTTTGATCCCCAGGGAGCCTGTCGAATCACTGGACGGATTGCAGGAGAAGCACCGGGAGCTGGCAGGGCATTTGCTCCTGAAAGTTCCTGAAATTGCGGCTCACCTGGGATTATCGGGAGGGTACCGCACTGTCATCAACACAGGTGCCCATGGTGGCCAGACTGTCTTTCATCTGCATATTCACATCCTCGGCGGACGTGACCTTGCATGGCCACCTGGCTAGACTCCGGCTTGGTCGTTAACAGCTGAAACCGACGTGAAACTCCGATTTGCCTTCGTCGCACTGCGGAAACAATTCGCAGATTCAGGCAACGGCGTTCCATCCCGCTCTTTCCACCCCGCGTTCACTTCAGTCTTGATCGGAATTCCATGATTTCATCCCGCCAGATTCGTTTCGCTCTTTCCTTGATGGCAGCCTTCGCAGTTGCCTCCGCATCCACGAACGTCTACGCAGAAGAATCGCCTGCGAACACTGCTCCTGGCATTGCCATGCAAGAAGCGGCGACGCGACTGTTGGAGTCGCTGGATTACAGCCAGAAGGCAAAGATTCAGTACAGTTACGATTCTGAAGAACGCCTGAACTGGCATTTCATTCCGCGTGAAAGAAACGGGGTTAGTCTGCGTGAATTGAACGGAGCAACGAGGTCAGCGGCGGACAGCCTTGTCAGTTCGGGACTGTCGGCAGCAGGTTACGCGAAGACCCTTCAGGTTCGAAGTCTGGAGGAAGTTCTGTATCTGTTCGAAGGTGGAGAGGAAGACTACCGCCGTGAACGCCGACACCCCCACAAATACTTCATCACGATTTTTGGTACCCCAACCAGCAAAGGTATCTGGGGATGGCGTTTCGAAGGACACCACCTTTCGCTGAACTTCAGCATCAGAGAAGGGCAAATTGTCAGCAGCACCCCCGAGTTTTTCGGAGCAAACCCGGGCCTGATCGATGCCGGACCGGGGCGCAGTCTCCGAGTACTCGGTCGGCGGGAAGACATTGCAAGAGAAATCCTGAAGGCGTGCACCAGTGAACAGCATAAATTGATGTTCATCGATGCGAAAGCTCCTGACGATATTCGAGGTGGTGGGGTCGCTCAGCCTGTTGTCACCGAAGCTGTCGGGCTTCGATTCGCAGACATGTCCGTTGAACAACAGGGCCTACTCAAACAGTTGATAGGTGAATACCTCACGGCGATGCCGGCGACTGTCGTCCGTGAGCGGATGAAAGCGATCAACGATCATGGTATGGATGACATTACAATTGCATGGTGGGGTGGATCCGAACTGAATCAACCGCACCATTATGTTGTCCAGGGGGCCAGCTTCATCATTGAATACAACAACACGCAAAATGAAGCAAACCACGTGCATGCCATTTGGCGCAATACGGGCGGTGACTTCAATTTGCCAGCCAGCGGTAAATGACGCCAACTGATCCGGCGGTTGATTTTGCAGTCGCCGGCTATTCTTTATGTCCCCCGCCCGTCTGCGAGCTATGCAATGATTTCAAGAATTTCAGCACTCCTGTTGTGCTCGCTCTTTGTCGGTTGCTCTGGCGGTTCAACGGGCAACTCCGGTGAAACCGGCACCCGTTCAGAAACGGTGAAGCCTCGCATTGCTCTGATTATGAAATCACTGGCCAACGAGTTCTTTTCGACGATGTCCAGAGGCGCCGTCGATCATCAGAAGGACTCCGGCGAATACGAATTGATCGTCAACGGCATCAACGACGAAACGGATTTGAGCGGTCAGGTTTCGCTCGTTGAACAAATGATGGCTCAGCAGGTAGACGCCATCGTCATCGCTCCGGCAGACTCCAAAGCGCTGGTGCCAGTGCTGAAGAGAGCCCTGGACGAAGGTATTGTGGTGATCAATATCGATAACAAGCTCGACGCCGATGTGCTTGAACAATCGGGAATCCAGATTCCATTCGTTGGTCCAAACAACAGGGCTGGCGCGAAACAGGTGGGCGATTTCCTCGCCACCCAGCTTCAGTCTGGTGATGAAGTTGCCATCCTGGAGGGAATCACGACCAGCTTCAATGGACAGCAACGGAAACTGGGATTTCAGGATGCGATGACTGAGGCGGGGATGAAAATTGTCGATTCACAATCCGCGCAGTGGGAGATGACTGTTGCCGATCAGGTGACATCGTCCATTCTTACGGCTCATCCACAAATCAAAGCCATTCTTGCCTGCAACGACAGCATGGCCGTTGGTGCGATGGCGGCCATTCGCAGCGCGGGCAGGGATGATGTCAAGGTGGTTGGGTTCGACAATATTTCCGCTGTAAAATCATCGCTGGCTAACGGCAACATGACCGCCACCGCTGATCAGCACGGTGATCAGTTGGCGGTATTCGGTATCGAATATGCCCTGCAGGCCTTGATGGATGGCACGACTGAATTGATCGATCGAGAAACACCCGTCGATCTGATCACCGTAAACGCCATTCACTAAACGAACATGATCCAACGCACGCATGCCAACGAGTAACAACAATAGTCAAGCCGGCAATTCGCTGGATTCTCAGCACTTGACGCCTGCGCAACCAGCAGGCGTACCTTCCGCGCGATGGCACGCCAGTTCCACCCGTGACGTCGTGAAGATCGTGCAGTCTGCAATAGCAAACCGTCAACGAATTATCGTTCTCGGTAATGCTTCTGAAGCTCGGGATTGCGACAGCACCAGCGGACGGCAGGATCCGGGAAGTGTTGGCACCAGCGGCGTTCTATGTCTCGACAGTATGAACAAGGTGATCGATTATCCGGCCCGGGACATGACGATTACCGTCGAGGCAGGTATGACGGCCGGTCAGCTGCAGCAGATCCTTTCAACAGAAAATCAGCAGCTGCCTGTTGAGTTTGCATCAAGCGAGCAGACAATTGGCTCTCTGGTTTCGTCTGACACCTCCGGCCCAAGTCGTTTCGGCTATGGCACCCTGCGGGATTATGTCATCGGCATCGAAGCCGTCGATGGACAGGGACGGACGTTTCAAGCCGGTGGACGTGTTGTCAAGAACGTTGCGGGGTATGATTTTTGCCGATTGATGACGGGCTCTCGTGGTCAGCTTGGAATCCTGACACACGTGACCTTCAAGCTCAAACCACTTCCTGAACATTCACGCATTCTGGTCTTTGGATTCAATCGTCTGACCGATGTGGAATCGAGCCTGAATCGTTTGAACCTGTCAGCCGCCACTCCCGTCATTCTGGATGTTATGAATCGCCGTGCGTCCACTGCATTACTGAGACGCAGCCTCTTCGATGGAAAATTGCCACCGGACGCCGTCGACTGCAACTTCTTTATCGTCTGCTGTGTCGAAGGCTCCATTCCGGTCTGTGAGTTTCAGATTGAATCTCTCTGCGATGAATTGCACGATGATGCTTCGTGGAAATGGATCGAGCCACCGTATTCCGGTCGGTCTCAGATCGCAGGGGCGTATTGTCAGACTTCCATGTCACTTCAACAGCCGACACCGAATACAGAATGGCAATTCAAACTTACGACGCTTCCATCTCGTGTCGTCTCGTCGATCAGCATGCTTGAAAATCACGCCTGTATGGTGTTCGGACGGGCCGGGAACGGTGTCTTGTACTTCCGACGAGACAGACTAACCGCGCATCAGTCCCAGGATGCTGACGTTGCCAATTTTGAGTCGCCGGAAAACGCGGTGGCACAGTCCTGGTCCACTATTGAGCACACGGATCCCGGACTCCCGGAACCGGACATCGTTGCAGCGTTGTCTGCTGTTGTTGAGGATGAAATTGGTTCTGTCACAGCTCTGAAAGCCGCGAATTCACCGCGGAGCGTCAAAGGCGCGCAATCAAAGCGGGTGTCCGAATTACTGCGAAAGACGTTCGATCCACATGGTCTTTTTGTCCAGCCAGCAGCAGAAAGTGCTTCATGACAGCCACGTCCCGAACAGATTCCCCGCTGCCTGTCATCGGCCAGTCTATACCCTATGAACGTTTTCTGGATTGCGTGCATTGTGGTTTGTGTACGTCCGCGTGTCCCACGTACGTTGAAACGGGAGATGAGAATAACAGTCCACGAGGTCGAATCTATCTGATGCGGTCAGTTGTCGATGGACGGCTTCCACTAACCGAAAAGGTACAACATCATCTCGACCTTTGTCTCGATTGCCGCAGTTGCGAAACGGCATGTCCATCGGGGGTTCAGTACGGACGTTTGATCGAACCATTCCGAGTTGAAACGCTTCAGAAGGAAGAAAGCCAGGGCACGGCATCCACCGGTGACTGGTTTCATCGCTACATTCTGCATGGAATTTTTCCCGATCGAAAAAAGACCGCCAGAGCACTCGCTCCGGCTCGCTGGATGCAGAAACTGGGTGTCGATCGATTCGCGAGGGCGACAGGTCTGACCCGTCTGTTGCCGGAACGTCTTCGAACGATGCAGGAACAACTGCCGGTTCTTAAGACTCCTTTGCCGGAATTACCAACATTCCTGCCGGCGATTGGCAGGAAGAGGGCGGATGTGGCATTGTTTCTTGGTTGTGTTGCGGATGCCATGTTCAGGCACGTGCACTGGGCAACTGCGAGAGTACTGCAGCACAATGGATGCGATGTTTTTATACCGGAACAGCAAACCTGCTGCGGTGCGATTCATTATCACAGCGGGGCCGCAGAGCCCGCCCTTGAGCGGATGACTCAGAACCGAGCCTCGTTCAAGCTTTCCATGATTGATGCCATCATTGTTAATGTGGCTGGCTGTGGTGCAATGTTGAAGGACTACGATCACATTGCTCAGGAGATGTCCGGGCATGCTGGTGAGCATCCGGAATCGTCCGAATTCTGTTCAAAAGTAAAGGATATCAGCGAATTCCTGATGGAGCTTGGCCCTGTCCATCCGGCTGGTGAGATCGATGCGGTAGTTGCAATGCAGGACGCCTGCCATCTGCAGCATGCTCAGCGTATCGTCAAACAGCCTGCGGACCTGCTGCGAATGATTCCGGGGATTCGACTGAGGTCAATCGCAGAAGCCGAACTCTGTTGTGGCGCTGCAGGAACCTACAACCTGACGCAGCCGGAAATGGCCGATCGGCTTGGTCGACGTAAGGTAGAGCATCTGCTGGAAGTGCAGCCCGATGTCATTGCTTCTGCCAACGCTGGCTGCTCACTGCAGTTACAGGCAAAACTGCGACAGGCCGGTAAAGAAGTCCCGGTGCTGCACCCCATTGAGTTGCTCGACTTGAGCTATCGATCCCTCCCTTTGTCGGCAGCTCATTGACGGTCGCTACAACGCCGCTGCGATTCACCCGATCACAACATCAGGAGACGGATGACTTTGGCAAGAATTTGCGTATTTTGTGGTTCTCGTTCAGGCGCGATTCCCGATTACGCTCTGGCCGCGCATGCTGTCGGACGTCATCTTGCAGAACAACAGCATACTCTTGTTTACGGCGGCGGAAGCACGGGCATCATGGGAGCTATCGCCGACAGTGTGCTGGAGAACCATGGGCAGATCATCGGAGTGATCCCTGAACATCTGGCACGCGTCGAATTGATGCATGCGCGTGTTGCGGATATGCGAGTCACTCGGGATATGCACGAACGCAAAGCCATCATGCATCAGCTGGCCGATGCCTACATTACTTTGCCCGGTGGTTACGGCACCCTGGAAGAATTATTCGAAACGGTCACCTGGGCTCAATTGGAACTTCATCAACGTCCGGTCGCCCTCATCAATCTCAACGGCGTCTATGACGGACTACTAACACAGCTGAACCGTATGATTCATGATGGATTTCTTTCGACGCAATGTCTCGAACTTCTCACCGTGACGACCAGCGTCGAAGAACTCATTGCATGGATCGATGCATTACCATGTCAGTGAAGAAGCAGACGACGGATACGACCTGAGCTGAAGAAATGAACTTCGAATGGCTCTGCTCGTTCCAGCCCGGGTAGTTTCTCAATTCATTGTTGGCCGAGTTTCCAACCTATTTCTCCGAGAGCGCGAGATCTACGACCTGTTCGATGGTCTTATCGCCGGTCGCTCCCTGCCAGTTGAGTTCGCCCTGCCACCAGTGTCGGATGTAACCTCGCTTGTCGACCACATAAACCGTTGGCCACATGGTGTTGCCCCAGGCTTTCCAGTTCTCCGACTCCAGGTCGACCATGATTGGAAACTCCAGGCCTTTCTCCTTCGCAGCCCTGGCAACAGAATTTGGATCCCGTTCTGCAGTTGTCTCAGGCGTTTGAATTCCGATAAGCACGACACCTTTTTGCTGAAGGTCTTTGTGCCAGCGTTTGTAGATCTCGAAATTTGCGTGGCAGTTGTGGCACTGGAACGCGTAGAAATGCACCAACACCACTTTGCCACGCAGACTCTTCAGCGTCTGCGGCGATGAATTAATCCAGTCCGACACAGAATGAAATTCCGGGGCGATCGGGTAAATGCGTTTCAGAGAACTCGTGTTGAATGGTTCTCCCAAAAGGATCCACAGCTGATTGTTCTGCTCCTTTGTGAGGACGGTTTCCAGTGCCTTTTGCTCAGCTCTCATCGCCGATTCCAGGTTCCTGGTCAAATCTTCAGCCAGCACCCCGGAGGATGATCGCTGGGCAGCTTGCGCATCGATGGTTGCTTGCGCAAGCTTCACAAGTTTCTGCACCTGAGAATCCTTGATGGCAAGCTTCTTTCGAACATCATTCCGAAGCAGCATTCGCACACTCTGGGCCTGCATTTCCAGTTGGCTGATCCTCTTTATCTGCTCAGAATCGACGTTTTGCCGGAGCCATGCTACGGCCTGAATTTCGAGACGGTCGACAATCGGGATCATTTGATCGTCCGGCAACAACCTTGCAGGAAACCAGACTTTATCGAGTTCCTCCAACTTTGCTTCAAGAGCAGAAACCTGAGATTTACTCAGCTTTAGTTCGTCCTGCACCTCCTGAGCATGCAGCAGCGGAAGCAAACGGCGAGGGATCATGGCTGAGTATTCGCCGTAGTGATCTGCCTCAGAAGAAGGCCCATCAGACGGCTGTGGCTGTGCGGAAGCCTCCGGACACATCAGCACAATCATGATGAAGGCAAAAACGATACATCGCAGCGAGGTGACTATTTGATTTCGCACGTATCAGCTCCTCAAAACCCCGGGGACGGACGGCAGGACTGGGTTTATTGTAGAATCCGAACTGCCAGCTTCTACCCGTTGCATCCGACAATTTCGCGCCGAATGGTCAATGCGCCGAATGGTAAGTGGAATCCCCCGACGTTCCGTGTGCCCGCGCCTCGTCGCAGCGAAAGTGTGAAACTGCTGGTGCACTGGCTATCGAGGAACTTCGTAAACACCCCATTCGCCGGCAGCGAATACAGGCTGCTGTTCGAACGGCCCAAAGGTTCGCGTGACGACATAATCACAATCGGTCTGAGATCGCAGGGACTGCATGTCCTGATGATCGTAAAGTCCATCGAGCGAACTTCGGTATGTCCACCCATTCAGATACCAAAGTCGACGATTCCATTCCAGAATCCCTGACGCATCCTGAGGGCAGTCTTTGTAGGTGACAAACTCTGCCCGTTGCGCGAGCCACTTAAAGGCAAACGATTCCCGTGGCGTGAGGATCAGGCTTTCCGGCGGCGTATGTTCACGTATCCAGAAACAGACGTCTCTCCAGTCCAGGTATTGTCGAATGGTGTACCCCGCCGGAGCGACAGATCGTAAATTGAAAAGCACGGCAATCGAGATGATTCCGGCAATTGCGCGACCAGCCTTCAGTCGGTTCAGTCGCTGCAACCTTGCCGTTGCTTCCGCCGAACTCAATTGCAGCGTAAATCGATTTTGCAGCCAAACCGCGATGCTGAGTGCAACCAGAATTGGCATCATTCCGTCGAAGAGTCGAAATGGGTAAAACTTCAGCAGGGCGGCACGCCATTCCCATCCGCCGAGTTCTTTCGCGGGAACGGTATGCCAGCCTATAGCGATGCCAGCCAGGGCGATCATCCCCGAAGCCACCAATAATCTCTCCAGAATCTGCATGCTGGCTTCGCAGGTGGGTCTCGTCGTCACTGTTGTTGTAGCGGGCGTTGTTTCTGCGCGACGACGTTGCACTTGCCGCAGCCATCGCAGATACACCAATGCACTACAGACCAGAGCTGCAAAGGCCCATTGTGAAACAGAAAATGCGCTCGGGTCCATATGGTGGCTCAGTCGCCAGAAAACCTGAATGAACTCCGCAATTGCTTTGTCGTCAGGATCGACGTTGGTCTCTATCAACAGCCTCAGAGCCGGTACAACTCCGGCCAGGCTGATGACGGAGTATGGGAGCAGCATTAGAGTCGAATCCGCCGCGAATGCAGATACACGGCTTGAAAATGCTGTCTGCGGCACGCTGGCTGGGAGGACAAGCCACGGTCGAGATTCTGTCGGCACGCATTTTTCGACGTCCTGTGTGGAGTCGTTCAGGCCGCGGACAGGCAGAAAGCAACCTGTGAACTGCACCATTCCGAATGCCGTGACTCCCCAAATCCCGACCACCGGATGTAAAGCGGTCGCCAGCCCTGCATAGATTCCGGCAAAGACTGCATCCCGGTAACTGCCTTTCTGAAGGCACGTCATCCATCGCGCTGCTGCCAGAAGAAATAGTCCCCATGCCGGGACTTTGGATTCAAATCCGCCGAGTATCCATTCACCGGAAAAACTGCCCAGGCTCGCAACAACCGCATAAAGAGCGCTGGATCCAAACACGAACGCAGCTCGCAGGCGAAGTGTTTGAGCCAGTCTGCACCATCCCCATGCAACCAATGCAAGAGAGACGAAACGGCCGAACAAGGCCACCAGCCAGAACGGCATCACTTTGGTCAGAGGCCCAACGATCACGTAAAAACAAAAGTGACTGTTGTGGGATGCCAGAAAGAAATCGCGTTCGCACCATGAAGGATCGGCGAAGGATCTTGCCTTGCAAAGATAGTGAGGTTCATTGACGCCGGGGATAAATGACTGGGCCAGTGAACAGAAAACGAACAACAGCCAGACCAAAAAAACCTGATGTCCGCCGAGCACTCTCAGCCAACCCGGTCTAGTCGTCGATTCGGACATCACTTAAGTCTTCAGCGATCGGATATTGCGGATTCATGTCTCGCAGCGTGTCGACAATGATCTTTGTCACCGCCCAGTTTCTATACCAGTTCTGATCGGCGGGAATAACATACCACGGAGATTTCTCCGTTGAGCATTTTTCAAGCATGTCTTCGAATGCTTTCCGGTAGTCATCCCAGTGTGCCCGCTTAGCCAGATCTTCGCGGTCGAATTTCCAGTTTTTTCCAGGATCGTCCAGCCGCTCCTGAAATCGCTGCTTCTGTTCCTTCTTTGCAATGTGCAGGAAGAACTTGATGACTCTCGTCCCGGTGTCATTCAGGTGTTTTTCGAACTGATTGATGATCTCATACCGCGGTTCCCATACGGATTCGGGCACAATATCATGAACCCGAACGACGAGAACATCTTCGTAGTGAGACCGATTGAAGATCCCGATATGTCCCCTGGACGGAACTGCCTTGTGAACCCGCCACAGAAAATCGCGTGACAATTCTTCGTCGGTCGGTTTCTTAAACGAAGTCACCACGACACCCTGCGGATTCACCCCGCGCGTTACCGCGCGGATGGTGCCGTCCTTGCCTCCTGCATCCATAGCCTGAAAAACAATCAGCAGTTTTTGTCTGGATTCAGCGTAGAGTCGCTCCTGCAACTCCACAAACTCCTCACGCAAAACCTCAAACTCCTGCTCGCATGTTTCACGATCATCGCAAACATCTTTGCCGTCCGTCTCTGTTTTTTTCAGGTCGACTTTCTGTCCTGGCCTGATGCGATGTTGTTCTGGACTATCCATTGCCATCCTGCACCCGTGATCCATGCGATAAAGGTCTGACTGAGAACGTTCACTGAGCCCGTGCTTAACGATGCACCCGAACCAGCTTCATAATTCGGCCCGACACGTTCCAGTCCTGAACGTACAAATTGCCATCTTTGTCCCAGAACGAACCATGAGTTCCACTGAAGATTCCTTCAATCCACTGGTCCTGTGGTACGTTAAAACTTCCCCCCAGCTTTGCATCGGGATTGTGGCCAAGTACGGCAATGATGGTGTTCCTGCCATTCAGGATTACAACACGTCCATGCAGGTCGGGGACTGAAACAAATTCGCCCTGAATTGCCACAGAAGTCGGCATTCCAAGACCGGTGATCACCTCTTCGATATAGTTGCCGTCAAGATCATAGTGGAGCAATCGACCTTTTGGCTGATGATTTCGGTCGCATATCAGGAGCCGTGCTGGTTCATAACGTGTGTCCAGTGTCATGCCGTGTGCCGTATTAAACTGCTTCAGATCATTACCTTTTTCACCGAAGTGCATCAGGTATTTTCCTGACTTATCAAACTTGAACACATGGTTACTTGCGTAACCGTCCGAAAGAAAAATGTCACCATTCGGTGCAACCGTGATTGCAGTCGGATTGAATTTTTTAAGATTCAAACCAGATTCTTCGGGAAACGGTAGTTTCAGAACAATGTCGCCGGTTTCTGCACTGAACTTGATCCCTTCAGCGTTTGCGTTACGGGCTCCGTAGATGAATTCCCCGTCTTCCTCAGCTCGAATTTCCATGTCGTGGATATTGGAATACTCGTTCCCCACGAACCGTCGAACTAACTGCCCATCCGGTGAAAATACGAAGACTCCCAGTTGTGAACTGGTGTAGATGTTGCTCGCTTTGTCGATAACGACACTACCGTGAGTTGGGCCGATCTGAGACTTTCCATTTTCATCAAGCCCCCATCCCGGGACTGTGTCGAAAGTCATGTCACCCGCCCCCATACGGACCGCCGCAGCCGGTTCCGCAGCGTGAAGAGCTGTGGCCACATTCAGGAGGACGACGCCTGCTATCGCAAGAGATTTCATTGTTGGTTCTCGATTCAGGAAACGAACAAACAGCCATCAGAGTCGTCAACGATAGCGACGGACTCAGCGCATGAGACTTCGAATGGTGACCAGATCATCGTGAATTGCAACACTGCACACGCTTCAATGCCTGGTGAGGAGGGCAAAGAGGCCCGTCCATCGCTGCTGACATCCAAATGGGTTTACGGAGATTTGGTGGCTGAGCCCACAGATCAATCATGTCGCCGTTATGGCTGTCCGTCGTCGGCATTCTCATCTCATTGCCGGTTTGCGGTGAACAGGCTGTTCGATCCGGCGGAATTGTCAGAGTTCTTCGCCGCCAGACACGTGAAGGATTTCGCCGGTAATGAATTGCGAATCCAGCAGGAAGTTGATTGCGGCACAAAGGTCGCCCGGAGAACCGGTCTTCCGGAGTGGAATTGAGCCGATCGCGCGCTGTTGGTGCCAATTCGTGCGATCCTCTGGCGGAAGAATGGCACCGGGAGCGATCGCATTCACATATACACGCGGTGCCAGCTGAAGCGCCAGAGATTTTGTAATACTCACCATGGCAGCTTTGGTGGCAGTATAGATCAGGTGACTCTGCTCCGGCCTCAATGCTCTCCAGTCCAGAATGTTGATGATGTGGCCGGTTTCGCCTTCACCCAGATGCTTCATGAACTGCTGGATCAGAAACACCGGTGCGAGCATGTTGACGTTCACGTGAAGGTTACAGTGATACACATCAAGCCAAGGCAGAGCACGATCCTGAAAGACGGCGGCACTGTTAATGAGTACCGACGCAGGTCCAAGTTTGTCCGCGGCTTCCATCACGGCGATTGCCGCCTTTCGTGGCTCACGCAAATCGGCGGCGACGGCGATTGCCTGTCCACCATCATTCTTGATGCGATTGACCAGAGAATCCGCTTCAACCTTCGAAGTGCCATGGTGAACCACCACTCCGAGACCGCGGTTGGCCATGGCCAGTGCAATTTCCCGCCCCACGCGGCGAGCGGCTCCGGTCACGATGGCAACAGAAGGCTGTTCACCTGGAACAGATTCTTCTACTGGTCCATTCGGAGTTTCGTCTTTCATGAGTGATCTCGACTTCGCAACTCTGATTACCGGCAGATAACGTGACCGACAGGCAACGATCGTACGCCATCCGGCGCGTGAAAAAGCCCGACCGTATTGGGCCGGGCTGAGATCATCGCTGCAGAGGACTGCAGGAAACCAGTTTTGCCGGCGATTTTACATTTCGCCGCTCAGGCTTCGATAAAGCTTGCGAAGAGCTTCACTTTCGATCTGACGAACTCGTTCTCGCGTCAGTCCCAGTGATTCGCCAATTTCCTTCAGCGTTCGAGGCTCACTGTCATCCAGACCAAATCGCATCCGCAGAATCGTCGCTTCGCGGGGATCCATTTCGTCCAGTAGTCGAAAGACATGAATGAGATTGTCTGAATTGATGAGTTCATCTTCGGGACCGCGAACGCGATCGTCCGGGACGATTTCACCCAGAGACAGTCCACCTTCATCCTGCTCCGACTGTGGAGAAGCGTTGTACAGGGTAATTGCCTTCTTGACAATTCGCAGCTTCTTTTTCGGAATCCCCATTTCACGGGCGATGTCTTCTGCTGTCGGTGTACGGTTCATTTCTTCAGCCAGCTTGGCCGATGCGCGACGCCACTTCGACAGCAATTCGACCATATAGGCCGGAATGCGGATCGTCTTGGCCGAGTTGACCAGCGCGCGTTTGATGGATTGTTTAATCCAGTAGCTGGCGTACGTACTGAAACGTGTGTTCATGTTGGGGTCAAAGCCCTCAACAGCACGCAGCAATCCAAGGTTGCCCTCTTCGATCAGATCCTGCAGAGGTAACCCTTTACCGGCATAACCACGAGCAATGTTCACGACGAGTCGAAGGTTGGCCCGAACCATTCGATCACGTGCCGCCGCGTCACCCGCTGAAATGCGATTCGAGAGTTCTTTCTCGTCGTCAGCAGTTAGTAATGCGGTTTCGTTGATTTCGCGGAGATATGTCTCCAGTGGCGTCTGTAGTCGCGAACTGCTGCGTTTCTTTCGAGTCGTTTGTGTCATGAAAAATCGGCCTGATTGAGTAATCTGCTAAAGAAACAAGCGGCTGCGATAGTTATCGACGGCCCGTCAAATCAGATTCAGACTCAAATCGGCAGAAGATGCCGATGCGCATTGTTGGCACAGAATGGCCCGACGATTCGCAAACAACCCGAGAACCGGACTATCCCCGCGGTTCAGCATGACCGGGGAAAGTCATGTATTGATGACGCCCCAAACCAGGAAGGAACGGTTTGCCTCCGAAATACAGGCAAGTTGTCCCGTTTTTGCCCACATGTGGCCCAAAAAAGAAAGCCTCGACGTTTCTCGACGCCGAGGCTTCCAGTGATGCAGCAGATCCGCTGTTATCGGTCGTACCGATTAGTACATGTCATCGGCCACTGCGGACTTCTTCTTGTCATCCTTTGGCTTTTCAGCAATCAGAGCATCGCTGGTCAGCAGCAGGGTCGAAACACTCGCAGCGTTCTGCAGGGCCGTTCGCGTGACCTTGGTTGGGTCAATGACCCCAGCCTTGACCATGTCTTCGAACTTGTCCGTTGCTGCGTTATAGCCGAAATTGCCTTCGCCGTTGGCAACCTTCTCACAAATCACTCCACCGTCAACGCCAGCGTTGTTTGCAATCTGGGTCAGCGGTGCTCGGCAGGCTCGCAGGATAATGTCATAGCCAACCTTTTCATCATGGCTGAGCTTTCCTGGCTTGACTGCAGTTGAGGCACGCAGAATTGCTACTCCGCCGCCCGGAAGAATTCCTTCTTCCACAGCAGCACGAGTCGCATGCAATGCATCTTCAACGCGAGCCTTCTTTTCCTTCATTTCGCTTTCCGTGGCGGCACCGACATTGACCTGAGCCACACCACCAGCCAGCTTCGCGATTCGCTCTTCCAGCTTTTCGCGATCGTAGTCACTGGTGCTGTTTTCCAGTTCTCGTCGGATCTGCTCAATACGAGCCTTGATGTCAGCCTTCTTGCCGCCACCTTCGATGATCGTGGTGTTGTCTTTGTCCACTACGATCTTGCGAGCTGTTCCGAGGTCGGTCAGTTCGATGTTCTCGAGCTTCACGCCAAGGTCTTCGAAGATCGCCGTTCCGCCGACCATGATCGCGATGTCCTGCAACATGGCTTTGCGACGGTCGCCATAGCCCGGTGCCTTCACGGCGGCGATCTTGAACGTCCCTCGCAACTTGTTGATAACAAGAGTCGCGAGAGCTTCCCCTTCGACGTCCTCAGCGATGATCAGCAGAGGCTTGCCGGAATTAACGACCTTTTCCAGCACTGGAACAAGGTCTTTAATGTTGGAAACCTTCTTCTCGTGGATCAGTACGTAGGCATCTTCCAGGACGCATTCCATACCTTCGGAGTCTGTCACGAAGTAAGGTGACAGGTAACCGCGATCGAATTGCAAACCTTCGACAACCTCGAAGGTTGTGTGCAGGCTCTTACCTTCTTCAACGGTGATAACACCGTCTTTGCCAACCTGTGCCATCGCATCTGAAAGGATCTGGCCGATTTCAGAGTCGCCGTTGGCTGCCACAGTCCCAACCTGAGCGATCGACTTCGGGCTTCGGCATTCCACAGCCATACCACGAAGCTGATCGATAATGTCGCTGACAGCTTTTTCCATTCCCCGCTTCATTTCCAGCGGACTGACGCCTGCAACAACCGCTTTCAGACCTTCGTTGTAGATCGCTTCAGCCATCACGGTCGCGGTTGTCGTTCCGTCACCCGCAACATCGCTGGTCTTGCTCGCAACTTCGCGAACCATTCGAGCGCCCATATCTTCGAACTTGTCAGCAAGTTCGACTTCACGAGCAACAGTTACGCCGTCCTTGGTGACCGTCGGTGAACCAAAGCTCTTTTCGATAATGACGTTTCGTCCACGAGGGCCGAGTGTAACCTTGACAGCGCGGGCCAGCTTGCTGACACCACGACGCATGGCTTCCTGAGCTTCCTGATCAAAGGCAATCATCTTTGCCATATTCGTTGTCTCCAGAAATCCGAATTCAAATGCAGATTCAAATGTTTATGTGAGTGTTCAGATAGTCGCCAGAATGTCGCTTTCGCGCATCAGGAGAAACGTCTGGTCGCCGAGAATGATTTCGTCTCCGGCGTAGGAACTAAAGATAACGCGATCGCCTTCTTTGACGGCCAAAGCGACACGTTCACCCTTGTCGTTCACATGACCATCGCCGACAGCAACGACTTCACCACGCTGAGGTTTACCCTGAGCAGAATCCGGCAGGACGATCCCGCCAGCGGTCTTTGCTTCCGCCTCGGCTCGCTTCAGCACCACGCGGTCACCTAAAGGCACGATGCGGGTGCCGCCTGAAGAAGCCTTCTTCGCCATGATTTTCTCCTGACCTGTACAACAACTGAAAAGTTTGTTTCAAACCGTCGGCTGCGTCCGAAAAACGCATATCAGCCAACTTTGCAGAGTTAGAACCACAGCGGACCGCGGGTAGCTAATTACGTGCCACAATACTCAATTACCGCGTAAATCGATTCCAGCAAGGAAGTTACGGCGATGCACATTTGCGTGATTGCAACGCCAGCCCTGAGAATAACCCTTCCACCTGCCGTTTTGACAACTTGCCGACGCTGACCATCGGTTTGCGGTATTGATAACGCCTGCAGGACAGGCTACGGATCTCGGACAGGCGTAGTAACGTGACCGGGTTTACTTATTCAAACCAGGCACAGAGATCTCGTACAGGGTTGGCCAGTGTTTGCCGGTGATGAACAGGCGGCGGGCATTCGAATCCCAGGCAATGCCGTTCAATACGGCTTCCCGGTTAAAGCGAATCGACTTCGGCTTGAACCCGGACAGGTCCAGCCAACCAACGACATTGCCACTCTGAGGATCAATCCGGGCGATCTGATCCTGATACCAGATATTGGCAAAGATCTGACCGTCGACAAACTCCAGTTCGTTCAGGTTCCTGACTGATCGCCGACCATTTCTGACCGTAATTTTTCGGGTCATCCTGAAGGTGACAGGATCGACAAACCTCAATTCTGCACTGCCATCACTGATAATCAGGTGCCTGCCATCCTGAGTGATTCCCCAGCCTTCGCGTAGAGTTGGGTCGATATCGGAGTACTTGAGATAGGCCTTGCGTTCGAGCGTTTTAGCGTCATACAGCAGCAGGTACCCGTTTTGCCATGTCAGTTGAATGACCTTATCCTGCCAGACGGTCACCCCTTCACCGAAAATCTCGTTCTCCATTGCCACGTCGATATCGGCAATTCCACTTTCAACGGAGACGGACCGCAAACGCGAATGTTTGTACTGGCCGGTACCTTCAATCAGCTTCCCATCGTAAAAGACCAGTCCCTGACAAAATGACTGAGAGTCGTGCGGGAACGACTTCACAACGCCTGGACGCACCGTAGGGACAGATTGCGCAGCGTGGGGCGAAGGGAGAGGTTGCAGGAAAACGAAGCCTGCCGCTGTAGCAACGACCAGAAGAACAGCGGCGGGCATATGTTTCTTCCCTGAAACAAACACGTTTGCTGGCGAGACAAAACTGCCACCAGCTGAAGTCGGTAACTCACGTTTATCGCGACTACTTCTTGTCATCACCATGGTCGTGGTCATGGTCGTCCCCATGAGCCGCTTCGCCTTCTTTGTGGTCATGCTCGTCGTGATCATGGTCGTGGCCGTCGTGATCATGCTCGTCATGAGAATGAGCGTGGAACGATGGAGCGTACTCCTGACCACCAATTGTCACATGGAGGTGGCCGTCCAGCTGTTCCTCTGAAGTGATTTCTTTGGGAAGAGTTGTCCCCGATACGACGTATCGCGACGCGGATTCTTCAGTTTCTCCTTCAAGAGGCGATGCTTTCACCTCTAAACTGACCTCCTCGCCGCCAACTTCAATCTCGAACTCTACGCCCGATGCAGCCACGGCCTGTCCCACCTCTGCACCGTAGAAGTACAGACT
>JAGQQE010000108.1 GCA_020426345.1 Planctomycetaceae bacterium | reverse complement strand
CGAACAGCGTCGAATTCAATCGCGTTGAGGTTGGTGTTCACGTCGACTTTTTCAACCTGATGAAGCTGACGACGTATTCAACGTCTGTTTCACAGCAGCTGGAAAAGGATCTAAGCAGCGATTCGGCATTTGTGGGGGCAATTTCGGGCACAGTCCAGGTTGTCGCCTCGGGGCTGTCTGTCGGCTACGTCATCTGGGCTCTGCGCGGTGGCATGGTGCTGACGGGCCTGCTGGCTCAGATGCCTACCTGGAGGCTGATTGACCCACTGATGGTCTTTGAAAACAGCGAAACAGAAGACGATAACGACTCGCTGCAGTCCATCATCAGAGATCAGGAGGCACTGATCAGCGAGCAAAGTAAACGGAATGATGTAACGGAGTCACAGTTATGAGACGACTATCTGCCGCGTCCAGAATCACGATTGGCCTGGTTTGCTCGATGCTTGGCATTCTGCTTGGGGCTAATATGCTTGGCCTTCTTCCGGATCGCTATGCGCAAATGATACGCGAGCGAACCAGGCTCGCGGAAGCCGTTTCGCTGTCGTCTTCAATGCTGTTGTCAGGCGACGACACCAGGCAGTTGCAGCAATATGTGAATGTCGTCTCGACGACCAGTCCGGGTCTTCTTTCGCTTGGGATTCGACGTTCGGATGGTGCTGTGCTGGCAGCGTCCGAAGACCACAAAGAACGGTGGCCTGACGGGCAGACAGAAAATACGGAGCAGTTTCTGCAAGTGACGGTGGCTGATCGCGGTGGACGTCGGGCAGCGGTCGAATTCGTCTTTGCTCCTGTTGCAGGTAGCGGCGTTGCTTCTGTACTGGAAAGTTCGCTCATTCAATTACTGATCTTCGCCGGTATCATGGGTTTCATTGGATTCCGGATTTATCTGAAGACGGTGCTGAAGAATCTGGATCCGTCACGTGCGGTACCGCGCCGTGTTCGCGAGGCCCTGGATATTCTGACAGAAGGTCTCATGATTGTTGGCAGGGATGACCGCATCCTGCTCGCAAATTCTGCCCTTGCCGAAGCGGTTGGACTGTCCGCTGAAGCGTTGATCGGACGTAAGGCCGGCGAGCTTGGGCTTTCTGTACCCGAAGGCAGCAGGCAGTATCCGTGGCAACATAGTCTTTCGACGCGACAGCCTGTTTCAGGCGTGATCACGGAGTTGAAAAAAGGGAATCAGACTCACACGCTGAAGATCAACTGTTCGCCTCTTCTGGGCGACGACAGCACTCTGCGGGGTGTCATGGTCTCGCTCGACGATGTCACACAGCTCGAACAAAACAAGCGTGATCTGCAGATTGCGAAGGACGAAGCCGACGCGGCGAACAAGGCAAAGAGCGACTTTCTTGCCAACATGAGCCACGAAATTCGTAACCCAATGAATGCGATTGTTGGATTTGCCGAAATCCTCCGAATGGGTCTGTCAGATTCAGAAGAAGCCCGTCTGAATTATCTGAATACCATTCATGCCAGTGGCACGCATCTGGTTGAACTGATCAATGACATTCTCGACTTTTCCAAAATCGAAGCTGGTCGGCTGGAACTGGAAATCCGGCCCTGCAATCCCTTCCAGCTCATGCAGGAAGTTATTTCTGTTCTGAGCGGCAAAGCGGAAGAACAGGGAATCAAACTTGTCCTGGAACTGAACGGGGAAATCCCACGAACAATTCGGACGGATGCGACCCGACTTCGCCAGATTCTGATGAACCTCGTCAGCAATGCGATCAAGTTTACGAGCGAGGGTGAGGTCAGAGTGGTCGCCGAACTTGTTGACTCGGGTCCAGCGGCACTGCTGCAGTTCGCTGTTTCCGATACCGGAATCGGCATCACGCAGGAACAAATCAGTCGACTGTTTCAGGAGTTCATGCAGGCGGACAATTCAGTGACGCGCCGATTCGGTGGTACGGGTCTGGGTCTTGCCATCAGCAAACGACTTACTGAAGCGCTCGGCGGAACGATCCATGTCACCAGCGAATACGGTCGGGGCAGTACGTTTTCATTCAGCATTCAGCCAGGTGATCTCACCGGTGTCGAACGGGCTGATCTTCGCACGCTGCAGGAGCACTATCGTTCTCAGGCACTGTCCCGTCAGACCGGGCTGACGACCTGGTTCAAGCCGGCGCGCGTTCTTGTGACTGACGACGGCGCAAGCAATCGGCAGCTTGTCAAAGTTGTGCTCAGCAAAGCCGGACTGATCGTTGATGAAGCAGAAAACGGGGCGATCGCTGTCGAGAAGGCCACAAAGGAGCAATACGACCTGATCCTGATGGACGTGCAGATGCCCGTCATGGATGGCTTTACCGCAATGGAAACGCTTCGCCGCGCTGGACTCACCATCCCGATCATTTCATTCACGGCGAACGTGATGGAGCAGGATCGGCAACGATGTATTGATGCGGGATGTTCCGGATTTCTGACGAAACCCATCAACATCGAGAAGCTGCTGGAAACGATCGCCCAGTGGTTGCCTACCGCAGAAGCTCCGCCGGAGCCTGTTGCGGAGTCGGCAGAACATGATCCGATTGAGTCTGTCATCAGGGCCATCACCGCAAAGTCTGTTCAAAGAACAAGTCTCGGCAATGGAGACAGTTCTGCTGACACAGACTGCAGCTCAGAGGGCGGTGCAGGGCAACAGAAGCCAAAAGCCAGGGTCGTCGAACGGACACCTCTGATTTCGCAATTGCCCTGGGATGTTCCCGAGTTTCGGGAGATTATTGAACAGTTCGTTGTCAGCCTGGAAACCACACTTCCTGCCATGCAGGCCGCCTGGGACGATCGGGATTACAGCACACTGCGAGAACAGGCGCACCGTCTGAAGGGTACCGGAGGAACCGTTGGATTCCCCGCATTTACCGAACCCTCCAGGCTTCTGCAGATTGCTGCTGAAAAAGAGAACCCGGAACCGATACCCGAAATCCTGGATGAGCTGCGGGCAATTGCAGATGCCATTCAACTACCGCAGGACAATGTGACTGGTTGAGGGCTGCGTTGGGTGGCAGTCTCCTGGGATGCAGTCCGTCCGCTGAGGAACCAGACTGCAGGCAACGGCACGCATCACCGCGGCGTGTTTCAGGGGCATCAAGCCCTCGATGATAGATGGGTTTCGTTTTCAGTCGACCTTGATGCGCGTCGCAAAGTTAATGGTTTCAAAATCCAGCGACTGGCAGAGGTCATAGATGCTGATGAAGTTCTGAATCTGAACATCATCGTCGACATCCAGGATAACAGGCGATTTCGGATCGATCTGTGCCAATCGCCGAAGCCGCTCGCTTAGTTCGTTCATGCCTTCAATGGGCTGTTCGTTTAACCGTACCACGGCAGAAGTTGCGCGAGCCGGATCGATAGCAAGATGAATGCGTACCTGCTGGTGATCCCACGGTGTTGGTTCGACAGTATCTGGTATTTCTGTGTCAGATTCTGTCGTGCCGGAGTTCAGGGCCGCCGGTAACAGCTGGTCCGGTCGTTGACCGATCGATGCGCAGACGAAGAACACCAGAAGCAAAAAGACAACGTCAATCATTGGCGTCATCGCTTCACCATCCAGTGAACTGCGTCGGTTGCTGTGAAAAGGGACTCTCATCGACTGCTGCTTCGTTCAGGTTATGCCTCGACAGTGACGGCAAATCGTACGGTTCGAATACCAAGAGATGCGCATTGTTCCAGCAGCATTCGCACGTGACGATATTCAGACTCACGATCTGTTCGGATACGAACCTCTGGGACTTCACCTTCTTCCGTGGCGTTCCGTTTCAGGTCTTCAATCTGCCGCAGGACGTCGGCTGCTTCCTGTTGTTCGCCTGCCACAAAAAACAATCCCGTCCGGTCGATGGTAATTGTTAGTCGAAACCGGACGGGTTCTGCATCGTTTTCTGCCTGTCCTGCTGCAGGCAAATGGACAGGCTCCGATTGTTCGTTTCGAACAAAGTGGCTGGCCACCAGGAAAAAAATGATCAGCAGGAACACCACGTCAATCAGCGGCGTGATATTGAAACGCAAAGGTGATCGCTGATTTGTATTTGATGGCAAACGCATACGTCGGACAGTACTCCATTTCAGCCGAGCGAACCATCCGTTTCTTGGGTGTGGCTGTCTTTCCGGGCACGGGGAAGCTGTCGTTCCAGCAGATAGAAAACGCTGTCAGCTCTCAAATTGGCAGCTGGTAACTGATCTCGAGCCTGGCCATTCACTATCGGTGTTTCTTTAACAATTCGAAGCCCAATACTTGCCATCAATTCTCGAAAGTCCCGCATCGACATGAAATGCAGGTTTGGTGTCTCGTGCCATTCGTAGGGTAAAGTTCTTGTGACAGGGGTTCGCCCGCGAAGCAGCACTTCAAAACGAACCCGCCAGTGTCCAAAGTTCGGTACGACAATCAGCGCGCGACGTGCGACTCGCAGCATTTCAATCAGCAGCAGCTTTGGTTTTTGCACCTGCTGCAGCGTCTGGCTGAGTACCGCGAAGTCGAAGCAGGAATCCGGGACGTCGATCAGGCCTTCGTTCAGATCTGCCTCGATCGCTGGCAGGCCTCGTCCGATAACGGAAATGATATTCGAGTGTTCGACATCCACGCCCTGAACCACGCAACCCATCTCGTCACGCAGGCGCTGCATCAGGCGGCCATCGCCGCAGCCAAGGTCGATGACGCGGCTTCCCTGATCAATGTGCTGCATGATCAGTTCATCCGTCAATTGAACGGATGCGTCGGGCATTTGGTAGCGAGCGGGTCCTGACATTAATCGACCTGCGATGCCTTCATGGTCTGTTGAAGAAATGGTGACACCAATTGTGCCAGAGGATCGATGTCAATCAGGAAGGAATCATGCCCGAAGGGGCACAACAGTTCGACAAACGAAACGTGTTTGCCAACTTCCAGCAGCGATGTCACCAGGTCGCGGCTTTGTCCGGTTGGAAAAAGCCAGTCCGTATCATAGGAAGCCACCAGAAATCGGGCTTTCACATTCCGCAGGGCGTCCGCCAGAGTCGCATGTCCGTCCGACAGATCAAAATAGTCCATCGCACGGGTCAAATACAGGTAGCTGTTTGCGTCAAACCGCTGGACAAACCGTTTGCCCTGATAATGCAGATAGCTTTCAATCTGAAACTCCGTTTCCTTCTGCATACTGAACGCAAATCGGTCGCTGTCCTGAAGCCTTCGTCCAAACTTCAGTTCGATCGAATCTTCGGACAGATAGGTGATGTGAGCCACCATGCGTGCCAGGGCCAGGCCGTAACGCGGTCCTTCGGAATCGTAATAGTCGCCATTACAAAAACCTGTGTCAGCGTATATTGCTCGACGCCCGACGGCGTTGAAAGCGATCCCCTGAGCCGCCAGTTTGGGTGCTGATGCCAGCACAACAGCCGACTTGACCTGATTCGGGAACTGAACCGTCCATTGCAATACCTGCATGCCACCAAGACTGCCGCCAACAACGGCCAGAAGCTGTCTAATCCCCAGCGATTCCACCAGCTTCGAATGTACAGAGACAATGTCTGCAACTGTCAGGAACGGAAAGTCCAGGCAGAACCGCTTTCCAGTCGCAGGATTCAAAGAACCCGGACCAGTTGTTCCCTGACAGCCGCCGAGAACATTGGCACAGATGACGTAGTACCTGTTGGTGTCGATTCCTTTGCCCGGGCCGATAAATCCATCCCACCAGCCTGGCTTGCGATCTTCGCTGGAATGATATCCGGCCGCGTGAGCGTCGCCTGTCAGCGCGTGGCAAACGAAAATGGCATTGGAGGCATCAGCATTCAGGCTGCCGTAGGTTTCGTATGCAACTGTAATGGGTCCGAGTTGCGCGCCACAGGCAAGACGCAGAGGCTCCTGCTCGGAAAACAATTGCATCAAGCGGGTGCTTGTCAATCCTACCGAGTTTTGATGAAACGCAGGCGATGTACCGTCGGCTTCTACCAGGGTTTCCACCAGCTTTTCTTTCGACGAGGTCCGTGTGGCCCCTGCGGGGCCGCCATCTTCTGGGGCGTTTGAGCAGATGTCAGAACGACATTCTCCGGCAGCAGCACGCAGCTGAGATCACCCCCTACACCACCAGTTGTATCGGTGGCAATCATTCCATTGCCGAACCGGACCGATGGCACGGGAACATGTCCCAGAACGACCGTGACCGGAGAATCCATCGGGGGACCGATGGTAATAAAGTCCTTTGAATACAGCCAGGGAGGATGGGAGAGAGTGTAGTCACGTTCGCGCAGGATGCGAATTTGCACGTCAAACGGTAGATTGCGATCCAATCCTGCATGCACAAAGAAATAATCCGAATGCTCGACACTCCATGGCAAATCTGCCATCAGGGTCTTGTGTTCGTCAGGCATGCAGTTTCGCAAATCCGTCAGGCTGCCCGGCTTTGCTCCGTAGGATTCGAAGGTCGTGTGCGAATCATAGTGGGCAATCCAGCGACCCCGAAAATCCACAAACTCCGGCACCTCGAACAGGCCGAGCGATCCGGCCATCGCCAGTTCGTGATTTCCGCAGACCCAGGTGACCTTCTTGTGCTGCGCGGCAAGATCGCAGTAAAGCTGAACTGTCCCTGCCGGATCCGGGCCTCGATCCACCAGATCGCCAATGAAGACGATCCATCGGTTCTGAATATCCGGCAGCCTGGCGAGCTGCGCGATGATTCGACGCAGCTTGTCAGTTTGGCCGTGGACATCACCGATGACCGCTACCGGCCCATCAATCCTTGTCGGAGTAGACGCCATATCAAACAGATGTCGAATAGAGTTGAGGAAAGACGAAGCTGGCTCCGACGCTCATCCGGTCAGAACTTCTGATGAAGATTCACGCAGAATCCCCGGGTAGTCTAACAACCAGCCTGACAAACTCACCTTCTGCTGCAGACTTTTCCCAACACCCGGGCAGCCACTTAGTCGTTGTGGTCGAGTCCGCCAGTTTCCGGGCCGAACCAGATAATCACAGCGCCAACCAGGTAGATGACCGCCATCACCGAACCGGCTTTCGGGAAGTTGCCATCGAAGGCTTTAATCAGGTTTGCGGTTTGCAATCCTCCTACAGCCGCCACAATTCGCCCGAAATTGAAAGAAAATCCCTGGCCCGTTGCCCGGACTGCCGTGGGAAACAGTTCGGGGAAATACAGCGGAAAGAACCCATAAAACGAGGCCGTGATCCCGCCCGCAAAGAAGGCGGCGACCAGAAAATGCGTTCCAAAAACATTGACGCCATTATAAAAGTAAAGAGCCGCAGCGATCGAAGCCAGACACATCGTGGTGTAGGTGATCCGACGTCCGTACATCCCGGCCGCCACGGGTGCAACAATGGTGGCGACGATTGCTCCAATGGCTGTCGCGATCTGTGTGTACTCCTTGGCGTAGTACTTGACGGTTTCTGTGTTTGGCTGCAACTGAGCGGCCCATCGCGGTGCCCATTGAATTGAACCCCACGTGCCCAGCAAAGAAACGCCCGCCAGGCCCGCTCCAAGCATCATGCGACCGAGAACTCGCTTCTTTTGCTCGGACCCGAGCGAACCACCAGCAATCGATCGCTCAAGGTATTTTCGCACGGGGTAAAGATAGCCCACTAACGCAATCGCCAGGCCACCAAGCGTGATCACAATCTTCAGAGCGACACTCAGATTGGCACCCATGGGGGACCATGCAGCGATGATGCCGATCGCGGCAAGGCAGCCAATCAGCACGCCACCAAGATCCGCGTTCTGCCAGTTCGATGTTGTACCCTTCGCATGTTCTTCTTCCCATCGGGAGGATTCAGGAACAAACAGTCGGATCAGGAAGATCAGCAATGCCGGAAATGCGCCGCAAATCATCAGGAATCGCCAGGCAGAGTTCTGCAGCAGACTTGCAGTCGCCTCTTCAGACAGTCCGATGTTCAGCAAGAGTGTATGAATGCTCTCGATGAAACCCGTGAGCCCCATGCTGAGCAATGCCACTGCAAGAAACCCGACATTCGCTGCAGCACCGATCAGGCCTGCGATGAAGGCCCGGGATTTACCCGGCCAGATTTCGTTGACCAGCGCGACGCCCAGAGACCATTCGCCACCCATGCCCAATGATGCGACGAACCGCAGAACAGCAATATGCCATGCTTCCGTCGCAAAGCCGCAAAGCCCGGTGAAAATCGCGTATGTGAAAATGCTCAGCGACATGGCTCGGACACGTCCAATCTTGTCTCCCAGCCATCCAAACAGAACACCACCACTGGCGGCACCCACAAGAAAAACGGCGATGATGGCACCGAACCAACTGGCCGCGTCCGATTCGGGTGAGCCTGATCCAAGCAGATCCTTCAGGGCAGGGGTTCCAATCAGGGGGAACAGTCCCATCTCGAAGCCGTCGAACAACCAGCCCAGAAGGGCCGCAAGCAGCGTCATGTATTGTGAAAACTTGCTCGCCTGCTTCGTTTCCGAAGCACCAGACTGCGGACCTGAGTCGCTCATGGATTTACCGTTTCACAGGAAGGTTCATGGGATGGCAATGGAACAGGAGAGAAGAGGCTTATACCGTTTCTGTGCAGCGAAGATGAACTTCAAGCCGCAAAAACAGCCCAAAAACCGCTTGTTTCGACCAGTTCAGGCCTGTCGGTGTGTGAGCGGGATGCCGATTTCTCTTGTCCGGACCGTCAGAAGCCGCATGCCGGGCCGCCATTGGGTTGCCCGTCTCCCCGGTCGACCTGTGGACAACAACATGCTGCCCACGCGAGACTCAGCCAGCCCACGAGCAACAACGTCCCACCAATCGGCGCGACCTTACCCCACGGGATTCCCAGAAATTTCGGACCACCGATCACCAGCACATACAGGGATCCGGAGAACAGAATGACCCCTGCTGTAAACGCACCCGCCGCCACATTTAAGGATCCCCCGCGGCCAGTACGAAATCGCATCAGAAATCCCGTGAGCCCAAGCGCGAGTGCATGCCACATGTGATAGCGCACACCGGTTTCAAAATCGAGCATGTATTTGTGGCTGGCCGGAATCATGAGGCCCGCGTAGTTCTTCGCTTCAACGTCCTGGTACTTCTTTTCGAGGAATCCTGAATCCTTCAAACCGTGAGCACCAAACGCGCCCAGCAGTACCGCCAGAAAACCGAATATCGCCGCCAGTGTGAGTGTGCTGCGAGCTGTCATTTTTGAATCCTGTACTACCGTTTCCATTTGCGTTTCATTCAATGTGCGGTCATCGAATATCGACCCTGCATCCCACCAGCCCGCCGGGTCGTGTCGCCTGCCGTCGCGATTATCTTGCGCTTGCTGCAGAAGTTGACCAATCCAGGCGTCGTCACTTCTCACAGAATTGTTAGACAAATTTCACTATCAGGGAGATTCTGCTGGTATCCCTTCGGTCTCCTTTCGTATGCAAGTCATCCCGGCGAGCCACGGACTTCCAGTGGTCTGCCATCTGTGTCAGGAGCTTCGATGACCACGCAATTCCCCAAATCGAAGACGCAGGACGTCTACCATCCGTTCCTCTGGATTGTCGTAGCCGGCGTCACAGCTCTGGCGGATGTGCTTCTTTATCGCAGCCATGGATTTGCCGGACCCGCGACCTTCTTTCCCATTGCCACGATCGCGCTTCTGCTGGCTCACAAGTCAAGCCGCGACAAACCTTTGCAGGTCTCAGCAGCCTTGTGTCTTATCCTGGTCATGTTATTGGCGCTTTGCCTGAGCATGCTGTGGAGTGGCGGTCCGGTGCAGTTGTTGATTGCCTTCTGGCTGATGAACGCCGCTTTGATGCTGGCACAGGGGTCTATTCCATTTCTGTTAGAGTCATTCGTTTTCATCGCAGGTGTGATTCCCGCTGGATACGACATGCTGAATGGCATTGAGCAGACCTGGCGAGAGAAAGTGCTGGCCCCGGTTGATCGCAGACAACCCGGCCAAAGTCTGACGGTCGCTCTGCCCGTAATCAGCGCGTTCATATTCGGGATCGTCTTCCTTCTTGCGAACCCTGATCTCATTGGTAACGTTTCCAGACACCTGGCCGATTTTCTTGAGGCCGCAGGTCGTTTCCTCTGGAAGTTTTCCTTCGCTGAGATTCTGTTTTGGGGGCTGGTGATCTGGCTGACCGCGGGTCTGCTGCGCCCGCTTGTCGGATCTGCAACGGAGGAACAACCTTCAACCGGGGATGACGTTGATCAGCCATCACCGCATCCACTGTTCAGTGCCTTTCGGAATACCCTGATCACTCTGATTGTTATGTTCGCCGGTTACCTGAGCTTTGAATTTCGGACACTCTGGTTTCGAGTCTTCCCGGAAGGGTTTCATTATTCGGGCTACGCTCACGAGGGAGCCGCCTGGCTGACCGTAGCACTGGCTCTGGCAACAGTCATGCTTTCTTTGATTTTTCGGGGAGCCATGTTAAGCGATACTCGCATTGGTCAGCTTCGAAGGCTCGCCTGGATATGGTCGGCGCTGAATCTTCTTCTCGCCGCATCCGTCTACAATCGCCTGTGGATTTATGTGGGCTTCAATGGAATGACCCGCATGCGCGTCGTCGGCCTCCTGGGAATCAGCGCTGTCGTCGTCGGCTTTGTTCTGGTGCTGATCAAGATTCGCAGACAGAAGAACTTTGCCTGGTTGATTCGGCGGCAACTCTGGGTGCCCGGTTTTGCTGTCTATCTGATGGCTCTGATGCCGGTGGATCTGCTGGCCCACCGCTATAACGTCACACGTATAATGAACGGTTCCCTGGCGCCAAGTGTGCAGATCAGCGAACACCCCATGAGTGTCGACGCGCTGCCTCAGTTGCTGCCACTGCTGGAATGTGAGGATACGCTCATTCGTGAAGGCGTACAAAGTCTGCTTGCCGAACGGCTGAACCGTCTGATCGCTGAAGAGCCGAATGACCGGCACTGGACCTCAACGCAACTGGGGCGTGAAAGGGCCATTCAGGCACTGAAGTCCGCCGTACCGGACCTTCTTGAACTTGGAAATTCACCCTCAGAACTCGCATTAAAACGTCAACGCTTTCGCGAGTACGCAATGCAGTGGTGGTGAGGCCGTTAAAAATTCACGCTAAATCACGTCGACTGTCACTGGCTGGCTCCACAAGCCGTAATCGCCCGACAGGCTGATCGAACGCACCCAAACCCGATAACGTCCCGACCCAAGGACGGATGGAACACTGGTCGTGCTCGTGTAGACGCTCATCTTCGTCACCGTAAGCGTTTCCATGTGCTGGATGAAAACTTCATACCTGACCGCATTGATGATCGGCAGCCACGAGAGTTGAGGGACGCTGCCAACGGTGTTCGTCTGCTCCAGGACCGTATAGTCGTCTGCCGTAAATCGAAAAGGCTGCGACCACGCTCCGCGTCGGCCATCCGTCGACATCGCTCGAACCCAGAACGTCCATGTTCCCGTGTCAAGGGTTTCGTCCGGAGCGAAGCTCGATGAGGGCAGGGAGTTTCGGGTCATGACTCGAAAACCGTCTGTGAGGAAGACATCGAACAGCAACATGTTCGGGGCTTTTGTCCACGTTAGCAGAGGCTGGCCTGATTGTTGCAATGAAACCCGGATGTTGTTGACGGGAAGTTCAACGCTGGCGGCTGTGACAGAGAAATTGCCGGTCGGGCTCCACCAACCCCTGCGGCCATCAGCTGCGATTGCCTGCACCCAGAACTGATAGTCGCCGTCTTCAAAAATCATCGGTGGTGAATGGTTCGTCTGTGTGACATCGTCTGCAGTCCACACCGGCGTGTCCGTGCGAGCATTCCGGATCTGGATCGAATAACGAACGGCTCCCTCAACAGGATACCAGGAGAACTGAGGCGTCGAGGAACCGGTGATGCCCGCGGGGCTCTTCAGACGTGGTCTGCCATTGGTCGACACGATCAAAGGCTGACTCCAGGCGAACGACCGCCTGGCCAGCGCATCCACCGGTCGGACCCAGATAAAGTGCCGCCCTGGCGCCAGATCGTGTCCGGGAACCCATCGATGACTTTGCACGCGGTATATCTGAAACGGTTGGCCCTGTTCCTGAAAATACACTTCATATTCGTCAGCGGCGGTGTCAACCCACGTGATCTCCGGGCGATCGGCAAGCGTATCAATTTGCGGTGCGTAAAACGGAACTCGAATGGTGAACTGCTGCGGGGCTGACCACTGAGTCGCCTGGTTGCCCGCATCAATAGCACGTACCCAGTACCGATAGGTCCCTGCCGGCAGAGGTGCATCTGGGATAAACGAGATTGCTGACCCGGACACGCTGGTCGCATAGAGTTGACGGCGTCCCATCGTCAGGTTGTCGATCCAGATTTCATAGGTGACTGCGCCGGAAAGCGGCTGCCATTGAATTTGCGGCCGGAGCCCCACGACAGGGCCCGGCACTTTCACGATGGGAGCCGTGTCGATCCGAAAAACTTTCGGTTCGCTCCAGGGGGAACGATTTCCTTCGCTGCTGACTGATCGGACCCAGAGCGCGTAACGACCCACCGCCAGCGGGGTCGCGGGTTGAAAGGACGTTCCTTCAACAAACAGGTTCTGAAAAACCGGCGTGTTTGTGGAGAGCTTTGTCATCCACAGTTCGTAATGCGTTAATCCATTCGGCTGTGTCCAGCGCATCAACGGACGGTTGTCCGACTGATTCGAGCCTGGCTCAAGTACAACTGGCACGCCATCGACAATCGTGATGGGGTAATCTTCGACTTCCCCGTCATTCGCAGCGCCATCTACACCCAGTCCAGCGTCTGTTGAGATTCGAAACCTGGCAAAACCAGGGCCTGTTACCACATCTTCCGGAACGTCAATGAACAATGCGTGTTCGCCGGGTTCAATCAGCGAATCACCAAACGCGATCTGTTCGCCTTCGTCATCGAAATCACCATCCTGGTTGAAGTCGATCCATGCGTACAGCCGACCGGCCTGTCCGGATGTTGTGTAGGGAACAGCCATGCGCTGACCCCGGTGCACATATCTGATATTCACACCGTCTTCATCGTCGATCGCGCTGGAAGACAGCGAAACGGAGTCGTCTGAGGAACCATCCAGAACTTCAGCCGCGTCTGGTTCACCATCGCGAAGTCGTCCCAGCAATGGTCCGGTTGCGGTATGCCTGGCGCCGTTAGCTGCGGATCGTGTCCGATAGGAATCCGGGGCATCGCCAAAATCCATCTGGCGCACAAGGCCGGTGATCTGAGCGATTCCTGTGAGCGAGGCTTTCCCGGATTCGGCCGGATAAGAGATCAGCAGGGAATTGCCATCCGTATCAAGATTCCAGGCGGACGTTTCAAAGGGAGTTGCCAGTTGTTCGGCTTCATGGATTTCCCCGTCTGCTGAAACCAGACTGGTTTGAAAGAATGAAACCGTATGATCGTCGAATGACGTGATGAATACTTTGTCGTCGTTCATCGCGACAACCGGTCCGGCAATTCCAGTTCCTGAGGGTCTTGTCGCCAGCAGCATCCTGGCCGGTACCCCTGAGCCCGGCCATCCTGATGCGGGGCGTTCAAATAGCAGCCCGGCGACGTAGTCCGATGTTTGAGTCCCTGTCCGAATTGGCGAAGCGGGAACGCCCAGAACAATCTGACTGCCGCTGATTTGTACTCGCGATGTTGACCAGCCGTCGTATCCCGTTCGAAGTGTTTCGCGAAGGTTCTCCGGCGGGTCCAGTCGTGCTGATTCGAGAATGGTTCCTGTCCATCCATTGTTCGGGCGAACATAGACGAACACAGAATCATACGGTTCCTGGACGTTGTAACCCCACGAATCTCGGGTGTTTAAAATGGCAATCGTATTTCCCTCGATTGCAATGCTGTGTCCAAAACCGCTGTGGGACCGAGTTCCCGAACGCATCAGGACTGCAGAAGGAGCGGTTGTGGACAGCCAGCCTGTGGAAGGTCGTTCGAACACCAGCACAGGCGGCGTGGAATCTCCAGCGGGAAAACCAGCCACCACCACCGTGTTTCCATCCACAGCAACGTTCATCCCGGCTCGGCTGATCGCAGGACCCTCCGCGCTAAGGCGAGCTGTTGGAGCGATGGTGCCACTCCAGCCGGTGGCTGGTCTTTCGAACACGTAGACGGCACCAGGACGTTCGTCGGCCGGTTCACCGACGACAATGGTTGAGCCGCTGATGGCGACGGTTTGACCAAATCTGCCAAACGGCAAAGGATGTGAAGACCTCAATTCTGCAACGCGCGTCCAAACGTTCTCGATCTTTTGATAGACCCAGACGACGCCTTCCTTCTTAAATCTGCCTGAGGCCCAGTTGCCCGTTCCAGCAACAGCAATGTCACCTTCGATGGCGATGCTCTGGCCGAACCAAAGGCGTACATCTTCAATCATCCGTCCGTTTGAAGGTGGAGTTAACACCTGCGTCCACGGAATGGCGGATGGCTGTGTGACGTCATCGAGGCGATAAATGGACGCGGAACCACTCTCCGTGACGGACACGTCCGTCCCAGCGGTTCCAGCCAGAATGGTTCCGCTGTCGATACTCACGGCCACATGCCAAACGCCCGACGCAGAGGCCATTGGTGGTGCAAGCGTGGTGGATTCCGTTAATTCGCCAACCCATCCGCTCGCAGGCATTTTAAACACGCTTGTTCGTACCTGATCAACAATCGGGCGTTTCCACCAGTTCGTCGACGTGAGAAGGATGATGTTACCGTCAATTTGGACGTCGCCTGCCAGGAAACTGTCCTGTTGCGGTACCGAACTGAGCAACAGACTGTCATGGGTATTCGTCGATTGCCATTGGTCCCCGGACCTCACGAATACCAGAGCTGCTCCTTCGTTCTGATGAGATCCGGAGTAACCCGGAAGTCCCAGTACGATCGTCGATCCATCAATGGCAACCAGGTTCTTTTGCCAGCCATCGCTGCGAAATGGTGTGGCAGGATTTGCAATCGTGGAAGTGAGCAATGCGGATGGAGAGACTGTTCCTCCCCAGCCGCTTTCCGGCTTCCGAAAGACGTTGACACCGTAAGGTTGCGGCGATTGCTGAATATCGAAGCCACCAATAATGACGGTGTCGCCTTCAATATCCACAGAAGTCCAGTTCAGCACTTCTTCGGTCGGATCCTGCCGCAGTACCGCCGTTTCGTAAATCTGACCTTTCCAGCCATTCGGAGGCTTCTCGAAAATCACCCCGACGGATTCGATGGTTTGGAGTCCATCGGCAGCCTGCTCCCAAACTTCGACCGTCGAAACGACTGTGCTGCCCGAGATCGCCAGCGATGTGCCAAGAAAACGTGTATCTTCGATAGAACACTTCAGAACCGCGTTCTCATGGATGTCACCTGACCAGCCACCATCGGGCTTGTCGAACACAAAAATGGTTCCGGTCTGATCCTCCCACTTCAGATGTTGTGACGCCCCAACCACGATGGTGTCGCCACTGATTGCAACTTCACTCCCAAAAAAGCTGATGGAGTCAGGGTTCGAAGCGGAAAGCGTTGCCGCATAAAGCCATTCATCGTCCTGCGGATCCACAGTCCCAGCGTCGTCCCTGACGTAGACAAAGGCCGCTCCGCCGCGGACGTCGGTGTCCGTGCCTGACACGGCATACATGGCTCCAACGACAGCAACGTTTCCCTCGATGGCTGTCGCCATTCCAAAATCGCTGCCCTCCTGCTCCGGACTGAGTTCAGGAGACAACGTCGTTACCTGCGTCGGATCGAATGCCGTCAGCAAACAACGCACTTCCAGTTGTTCTACGGTGATCCTCTTGCGTCGACTGCGGCGCATTGCAAACTCTCCAGGCATTTGTGGCAGGCCCGCCAGGCGGCCATTGGAACAGCTTTCTCCTGCGAAAGCAACGTTTGCCCGGGTTACAAACGCCTCTGGGTCACAGAACGTGTCGCCCTGAAATGGATAGCTCCCCGCGTTAAGCTGGCAGACTTATTCAGCAACCCGGGAATTCGTCCCAGTACGTAGTCCTGCACAATCGCTGGTCGTTCAAGACGATCCGAAAGACCATTTGACGCGTGCACGCGAGAGACATCTTCCCAGGCCTTCAGGGGACAGCAATCCCTCGCTGAAGCGACGAATGCTTTTCTTAACGAGCTGCCAGTTGGACCGTCGCCCTCTGTTCGGGAGATTCGGCACGGCCTTCTGCGTGTCTCATGTTCTGCAGATTGATGGTGGCTTGAGGCCAGGGATCGACGGCACAGATCACAGATCGGCATCAATGATGCGACTGGGGTTGGTCTTTCAGGTTACGATTCACCGATCGATTTGTATCGTGCCACAGCCGGGCAATGGTATGAGACGCAGTTCGATAACGGTGCTCCTGCTGTAAGCCATGAAGAGATCAGCACCGAGGTTGTTGATGAGCTGATGTCCGATTCCGAGGCATCGCTGATGCTTCTCTCCTCTCTGCTCTGGATTCGCAGTCCGTTTGTCTGCAATCAGAATCCACAGGATCAGACTTTCCAGGATGCTCCTGTTGTGATCGTCGAAGTCATGTCGGGAAGCGATCAACAGCCGTATCGTGGCCAAGAATGTGACGCCTGTTTCACGATTCCGTCTCACACATACCAGTGCTGCCGAACCAGAATGCCGCTGCAGCACTATGAACGTCCGGGTGATGAATTCGTTCGCCGTCTTGAACAAATCCGTCTGGCGTCATCAGCATCGGCGGGGCATCAGCGATACGATTGTGCTGAAGCTGATAGAACAGCTGACCGCAATCGACGAACGCTGTGCTTAGTACGGCATTCCGAAGCCGGTGGCCTTTGCGTGGCCCGGAAATGCAACTTTGCTGCAGGCGTTTGCAATTCTTGAACAACATGGAATTGTGTTCGCCCGCCGCGGTGGTGCTCCCGGGTATCCCTGTGAAGACGGGAGTGGACAATGAGGCGGCTTCCCGCGAAGGAATATGGAACTATCGGTGACGACTATCGACAATGGCCAGAGGCAAAGCCGGCAGAGGCAACAGCAGCAGGGTAGCAATGGTCAGGTACAGTCCGGCAGCCGGATTCTTCCCCGGACCCATCAGGGTCGCTGCTGAGAGGACAACCAGCATTCCGATTGCTGCCGGCAACACATAAGTTGGCAGCAGGTTCTTCCGCACAGCTTTCCAATACAACACGATGGTCGTTGTCAGAACGCCAATCATCAGCAGCACTCCGCCGCCTGCTGCGATCTTCCGGCCGATCGGTCCACAGAATTCGGTCAGAAAAATCAGGCTCGCGATCCCGACAGCAGATGTCAGGATCACGGTGGCCACGATATTCCGGCGATCGAAGACAACCGTCGACATCAGGAAAGCACAAACCGCCCAGATCACCGGATACGCTGCGAGGAGTCCGGCGGTTATCCATGACGCATACATCGAAGCCGATGCCTGAAGGTTTGTCAGAAACGGATCAGCCACTGCTCCATCTGAAAGCTTCAGAACGGCCGTCAGTACCAGTAGAATCACAGTCATGCTGAGGATGGCGGTCAGCCACAACTGCAGTGACAATCGGAATGTCTGTCTCAGAG
>JAGQQE010000107.1 GCA_020426345.1 Planctomycetaceae bacterium | reverse complement strand
CCAGTTTCCATTTTGGTCCCGCTGGGCAGAAACAGCGAACCGACCGACTTCGAACAGCAGGTCGGATTTCTCCCGAATCCAGCAAGAACCAAACCAGCGAAGAACGCCGGGCAGCCTGATCAAGCGGCTCGTGTTTGTGGTGCCAGATACGTTCGGATGACTGGAAAGACCGGATTTCGATTGTTTTGCGCCGTCGGACCGACCACAATTCGTCGGCAATTCTGAATTCACCGTGTCATCGCGTAATGAGAGATCTCTCAATGGCTCACCCCGGAAAACTGATCGCTTGCGCTGCTTTGTTTGGAGCGGGATACATCTTTGGCACGTTCCAGTCAGCGGGACCACAACCACTGGAAGCGCAGGAAGACAGGAAACCCGTCAGTGCGATCACCAACGAATCGCTGACGGCCTATCAGAAATTTCAGAAAGCCAGCAACGACTTGTCGGACAGCCTTCGGGGAGAAGGCGTGACGACAACGGCTGTCGAAGGCACCAATTTCTTTGCGATCAGTGTTGGAGGAATTGATGCGCTGCGTGATCTGGAAGAAGGACGTGGTGTCGATCCGGAAACGTTTGCTGCCATCTACGCCGACCGAGCCAATGCTGAAATCTCACAACACATCGATCAGGATTCCGATGGCCGGATGCGATACAAGGGCACTGTAATCCGCATGTATTCGAAAGAACGAATGAGAGACACTTTCCGCCGCAGGGATCAACTGGAAGTCCGTACCCGGGATCTTGACAACTGATCCGTACGAATGTGACCGATCCCGCGCAAGTAATATCCGTTCGAGAGTTATCCGATCAGGCAGCCCGACAATTGAGTCGGGCTTTTTTTACGCCGACCGGGGATCGATATCGCTGCGGGGCGACGAGTTTGCCTGGACAAGGGAAATCAGGCAGGTTTCGGCTCACCGGTTGTGTTAGTCGGATGAGTCAACAACTTGTCCATGCTTCAGCAGCACGGTCGAAGGAAAATGGCCTGCTAATTCATCGCTGTGGGTTACGCACAGCAGGGCCGCCTTCTGCTCAGCGGCTACCTGTAGTAACAATCGGCCAATATGCGACGCTGTTTCCGGGTCCAGATTTCCCGTCGGTTCATCTGCCAGAAGCAGAGACGGCTGGTTAATTAAAGCGCGACACACGGCCACCCTCTGTCGCTCTCCCCCCGACAGCTTCGCAGGCCGATGATCAAGGCGATCTTTCAGACCGACGCGTTCCAGTAGTTCCAACGCCCTTTGTTTGGGGTTCAGCCCGCTGTCAAACCCCGCCAGCGTCGGCAGGAGCACGTTTTCGAGGACGCTGCATTGCGGCAGCAATTGGTGCTCCTGAAAGATAAATCCAATGTGTTGATTGCGAAAGCCTGCGAGCCGAGATTGGCGCATGCCCCAGGGATTCTCGCCGAGGATTTCGACGGTACCTGTTGTTGGCTGATCCAGAGTGCCGGCGATATGGAGCAGCGTTGTTTTGCCACAACCACTGGGGCCGCGAATAGCAGTTGCACTGCCTGCCGAAACCGTCATGTTAATGTCGGTGAGAATCTTCAGGGAGCGTCCCGCCTCGTTGAAGGTTCGTGAGACCTTGTTCATCTGAAGAACGATCGTCATTGGTGTTCACATTCGTTTTTCTGATGGTCATTGAGCAGGGGATTACGAACCCGGGATCGCGGATCAGTCAGGAAGATTGCTCGTCTTCCGGGGAATATTCATGGATCTTAGCAAGATACTCCTCGGGAATCTCCACTGACTGCAGCGGCTGACCCGGACGTACTGTGCAGCTGACAGATTTCATCGATCCACGAGCCACCGGACGACCACCACACGAAAACTCGACATTGTACGTCAGTGATTTCACCCCGATCCGCTGCACTGACAGAAACACGTCAAGTACATCGTCGTAGTGTGCGGGCGATTCGAATCGGCAGCTTGCCGAAACGCGTGGCCACCCGATTGTCGATCCATCTGACTGATGATTGACAATCGTCAGGCCGAGCATTCGAAAAAAATCGTGTTCCGCCTGCTCCATCCATTTGTAGAAGTTCGAGAAGTGGACGATGCCCGCCATGTCCGTTTCACAAAACTCGACTCGCCGAGTTGTCCGGAGAAATGAGGCCATGATGATCATTCATGCTTACGATTCAGACGCTGGTTAGCGAGACGGGCATTACAAAAGGCCCCCGCTTCTCGCATCGTGATTGTCCTGCAAATTCTGTGGAGCAGATCCAGAGCCCATCCGTCCCTGGATCTGCTTCAGAAAGAGACGTGCGAATTACGACAGAAGGTCTTTGACTGTGTCGCGTTCCGACTTCAGCTCGTTTACGGTGACGTCGATCTTTTCCTGAGCGAACTCAGAATGTGTCTGTCCCTGAACAATGGAGACCCTGGATCCGTCACTGACCAGAGGGAATCCGCTGATCAAACCTGCCTCAACACCGTAGCTACCGTCGCTGCAGATGGCTGCACTGAAGCACGACCCGGCTGGTGTTGGACGGATGATGCCTTTCACGGTATCGAGAACTGCGTTCGCTGCCGATGCAGCACTGGAAGCTCCTCGGGCTGCGATGACGGCGGCACCACGTTTCTGGACTGTTGAGATAAAATCACCCTGCAGCCATGCATCGTCACCAATGACTTCGGTGGCGGGCTTGCCGCCAATCTTTGCGTGGAAAAAGTCCGGGAACTGTGTGGCACTGTGGTTCCCCCAAATGCCAACATTGCTGACATCGGCAACGCCAACGCCCGCCCGTGCCGCCAACTGTGATACCGCGCGATTCTGGTCCAGCATCGTCATGGCAAACCACCGGTCGCGAGGCACATCTGGTGCACTGTTCATTGCGATCAGGCAGTTCGTGTTGCAGGGATTTCCCACCACAACGACGCGCACATCTTTCGCTGCGGCCGCATTGATCGCACGACCGGTACTGGTGAAGATAGGGCCATTGATGCGGATCAGATCACCCCGTTCCATCCCGGCTTTTCTCGGAACGCTGCCCACGCACAAAACCCAGTTACAATCTCCAAATCCAACTTCAAGCTGATCGCTGCTGGCTTTGACAACGCCAGCAAGTGTGGGGAACGCGCAGTCTGCCAGTTCCATTTCAACGCCATCCAGCGCGCCCATAACGGGTGGTACTTCTACCAGATGAAGAATGACTGGCTGATCCGGTCCGAAGACTTCTCCTGAAGCCAGTCGAAATATCAGAGCGTAACCAATCTGACCGGCTGCACCCGTTACTGCTACTCGAATCGGAGCCTTCATCTTTCTGCACCTTTCGTCTTCATATCTTCTGATTCGCCATGGGTCCCCACACGCCAATTGCGCTTCCGGCGGTCTGCCGCACAAAGAGGCAAAGGAAACTTATAGAGATCCCCATCTGTTGCCAATCACCTGGCAATGAAATGGATAACGATTCTCACGCGAAGAGCCCGGCTCCCTCTGGATAGAGAAGGCCGGGCTCTGCAAAGCGTTGTTACCGACACCGATTGGCATCAGGTGACAAATGTGACATCACAGGGCAAACCTTCGAAGTCACCCGTGACATATGCCAATGTCAAGCTGAGACGTGGCGATTAGCCTTTGGCTGTTGCGAATCGGCGAGCAACTTCGGCCCAGTTCACGATATTCCAGAACGCCTTTACATAGTCTGGTCGTCGATTCTGGTAGTGCAGGTAGTACGCATGTTCCCAGACGTCCAGGCCAAGGATTGGAGTGTGTCCGATTGAAAGAGGAGAATCCTGATTCGCCGTGCTTTCCACGATCAGACTGCCGTCTCCACCGACGCACAACCAGGCCCAGCCACTGCCGAATCGAGTGGCAGCCGCCTTGTTGAACTGTTCCTGCATCTTTTCCAGACTGCCGAACGCAGCGTCAATGGCCTTCGCCAGATCGCCAGTCGGAGCACCGCCCCCGTTGGGTGACAATACGGTCCAGAACAGTGAATGGTTGGCGTGACCGCCACCATTGTTGCGGACTGCTCCCTGGATGGCTTCAGGGACCGACGCCAAATCGCGAACGAGATCGTCGATTGGCTTGTCCGCCAGCGGAGAACCTTCCAGAGCTGCATTGACGTTGTTGATGTACGCCTGATGATGCTTGGTGTGGTGGATCTCCATCGTACGAGCATCGAAGTGAGGCTCCAGAGCGTCGTAAGCATAGGGCAGTTGAGGAAGTGAGTACGGCATTGAGCAAGCTCCTGAGTGATTCAAAATTCAACATCAAGCGGAAATGTGACTGGGCACTGACAATTCAACGTCGGCTGTTTTCAGTCGCTGCGGCTGAACCATCCCTGCTGAACAGTCCCACAGTTCACCGAATTCACCCGCCTGAATTCCTTATGGCAGGGTCGATGATTGTAGACTGCTCAGGAAACTCCTCAACCCACTTCCTGCCAACATTAACGGTTTGAAGCGTACAGCGAATTGTTGGTGACTCCAGGATGAGCCGTTCGAGTGCCGCAAAACCCGGCTTTTCGACGCTTTCGGCAGAAATACAGAGACGACACAAGTTTGGGCAGAAACCGGAACCGATCCGCCCCTCAGCTCGGAACCGCGTTTCAGAAGGCGACAGCAGTCGCGATACTGAAGGATCATCCCTGTGCGATGACGTGAGTCGAAAGTGAAAGAATCTCTACCCCCACATGAAATTCCAGGCGAGAATGCGTCAAATGAATCGGTTTTTGCCGAGTCGAAAGAGGTCTTGACGTGTTTTGCCGGTTCCCATAATTTCCGCCTCGATCCGTCTGCGTGCTCTTCGCAGGCGTCATCTCCCTTCTCAATCTCTCCTCACGAATGTGGTTCGCCTTCTCTGGCACCAGTCTCTTCTGCTGACGCCCGCGATTGCCCTCATTCACCCTTCCCGCACTGTGACGGTTTTCCGCTCACTCCTCGGAGGTTCTCTGATGTCTCGAATCGCCATGTTTTGTTGTGGCCTGTTTCTCGCCTGTTCAATGAGCGGATGTTGCCTGCTGCATGGCATGGGCGGCGGCTACCCCGGATACTATGGTGGCGGCTACGGCGGTGGCTGCGGTGGTTGTTCAACCGGGGCCTGCGGCGCTTATGCTCCCGGCGGCTATCCTTCTGCCGGCATTTACGGAGCAGGTCCTGCAACGGCCTATGCTCAGCCAACAACGGCTTACCACCCATATGCTCAGACAGCCATGCTGCCCGTCGATCCTCTCGCGACTTACTAAGACCTTCGCGGCCGCAATTCTTTACCACTCGCAGTTCGAAATCTGGTGCGATGCGCTATGACTGTGCATTCAGCCGGTATTGTGCTGCAGTGATTCTCTGAATGGGTCCTTCGCGACGTCGCTGTCGATGGGGCTCCCTTCGCTGAACGCACCGACCGGTGAGAATGTGGCCCGGCGTCGATGATCGCTCCTCAGTGAATTCGCCTCGCCGATGGAGTGCGTCTACGCGTTGATTCGTGGGGTGAAGGTTTGGGAAGGCACTGAGTCCGGCGTGGATTCAGTGCCCTCGTGTCCTCCTGCGATACGATCAATACGGGTCAAGGGACGCTTGCCCTTGTCCCTTCCACCACTTTGCGTCGGCGACGCCGATCCGGGCTTCTGCCTGCGCCGGGCCTGATGTCAGCGCTTCGACATCAAGTTGCCGGGCCTGCTGCGGCAATGCAATTGCCACTATGCGCCCGCCGAAGTTTCTTCGCCAGGGGTGTTAGCCGCTGGTGTTTCTGATGCCGAGGCATCCGCTGCTGGCTCATCAGCCGCTGGTGCGTTTGCTTCGGTCTTGTCGCCTTCCTTCGCATCGCCTTCTGCCGCATCGCCTTCGGACTTTGGCTCATCGGTGGCAGGAGCATCCGCTGATGGAGGTGCATCAATCGAAGCGGCCGGTTCTGCCCCACCGCCGCCTCCGGCAGGCCCGCCTTCTGCGCCTCCACCACCACCTCCATAACCACCGCCAGACATGTCTGACATGCCGGCCGCAGCATCAGACTCACCCATTGGATCTTCGGATGGCAGGCTGTCGCCGTAGAACCCGACGTTCGCATCGTCCGGGTCCGTGTAGTAGCCCAGCGCCTGAGGGGGATCAGTCTTCGTCGCAACCAGAAACAGTTCGGCGGGCGGTTGACCAACCACAGTTCTCAACAGGCTCAGCCACTGATAGTGATAAACCGTTTCCATTTCGTTGTCACGGACGATCGTAACGGACGGAGACATGGAAAGCTGCTGTTGTGCTGTTTCGACGGAAGTTCCGCTTTCGAAAACGCCATCGGTCGAAATCTTCGCCAGCGATTCGCCCGAGAAACGTTGACCGAGACCCGCTCGCAGTTCAATGGCCAGCACAATCAGTGCGATGACCAGAAACACTGTCGAGACCATTTTTCGAGCCGGGGAAACTCCACCCGGTACCTGCTGACCTTCTGACATAGACGCTCTCCAGATTAAGATGGCGGTAAAATGAGCCCGTCCCGCAGGGGGGCAGACAACTTGAGTCGCGAATGTAGCATGTCGCTGTCCAACTGAGCAGCGAACGCAGGAAATATTCATGGCACGTGAATTGGAAATCGTGGGTGACCAGCATGATTGCGCGTATCTCAGCGGACGCACTGCGCAAATGACCTTCCGTTATGCGCTGGAGCTGCCGGAGCAACGCTATTCTGCCCTGCTCGAACGCGGCTGGCGCAGATTCGGACGCTCTCTGTTTCGGCCGATTTGCGGCGGCTGCCGTGAATGTCAGCCTCTCAGAATCTGCATCAACGAGTTTCAGCCGTCGAAAAGTCAGCGGCGAATACTCGCCAGAAATCAGGAGATCAACCTGACAATTCAGTCGCCTCGGGTCACGCAGGAATACCTGGATCTTTACGACCGATACCACGCCGACATGAACCGTCGCCGCAATTGGCCAAGCCGGGAAATCACCGCCGATCAGTATCATGAATCGTTTGTCGAAGGGAATTTCGGTTTCAGCCGCGAGTTCATCTACCGCCTGAATGGCAAACTGGTGGGATTAGGGATCGTCGATATCACGCAATCCGCGATGTCCAGCATCTATTTTTTCTACGCTCCCGAACTTCGCAGCTTGTCGCTCGGTACGTTTTCTGTCCTCAAAGAGCTGGAGGCTGGCAGGCAACTCAAAAAGGCTCATCTGTACATGGGCTACTATATCCGGGACTGCGGTTCGATGAACTACAAGAACCGTTTCCCACCCTATCAGATCCTCGAGAACTTTGTAGACGATTCCAAAACACCAGCCTGGGTGACCAAAACAGACGCTGAATGATCCATTTCAGGAAAAGCCACCTTTGAAGTCCGCCCTGCAGGAATCACGGTGTGGTCATGGGGCATCCCGTCCGCTTTTTCTGTCGAGCCGAGTGCGGACTCGTTTCGGATTTATGAATGGGGGTGAGATCCGCATGCGGTTGTTTGGTTGGTCACTAATTCTCATCGGAATATTCATGACCGCTCGAGTATTCTGGCTGTTTCAGTTCTGGACTAGTATGTCGGACCCGTCGCGAAACCGTGGGGTATTCCTTGCCGTATTGTTTTCGAGTGTCACGGTCGCCGGTGCTCTCATTCTTTTTTCGCTTCGGAAGAGAGAGTAGTGCCCGTCGTTTTTTAGTGTGCCAGGAATGCGATCAAGACGGTGCGAACGGGCTGCCAACGGTCTGCTCACACAACGATAAGATCACTCGCGGCAACCGACTCATCCTGGTCACACGAAGTTGTCCGGGCGATGATCACTGGCGAAGTGAGCGTGCCGTGAGGCACGGCGTCCGAACTCTTGACTGGAAAACGTGAGCCTCTGACATTCTTCTGGTAGCGTAAAGAAACAGGACGGGGACCGAAGGCCTCGGCTGCGCAGCACTCGAGAACCTCTTTTAAACTACCATTTCATTTTCTTGCATCGTGCTTCGTCGAGCAGGGAGAAAAACAGGCCGGCGGACAGGCACAGACCAAAATACGAATCGAGCAGAGGCACTGCGGATAGTAGCCTCCACTGATCGCGATGCACAGCGATGTACAGCGACGATATCGATGCATTAAGCCCCCACATCAGAATCACGCCCGATACGATGAGGGCGAAAGTGCCGGGATACATCATGAAAGGTGTCATGCAGACCAAACCCATTCCATACATGAACGGGAAGATTGCGATTTCCAGGAGGTAACAGAAACACAGCCAGAAGAACAATCCTGTGTGCCAGGCGATCTGTCGCTTTCGGAGTCGATTCACGAACTTGCGGATGACCTGCAATGAACCGCGAGACCAGCGGTAACGCTGGTTGAGAAGTACCAAAAGACTATCTGGCGCCTTGGTATCTGACACCGCCATCGGTTCGTAGACGATGCGGTATCCGAGCGAAAGTATGGAGACAGAGAGATCGAAATCTTCGGCAAAAGTGTCTCCTTCAAAGGGGCCAGAGCACTCTCCCTCTTTGATTTCACCCGGGGGCTTCGCAAACAACATGTGGACCTCTTCCATGACGTCCCTGCGAAACAGTCCGATGGGGCCGGGAACAACCAGCACCTGGCCAAAAAAGCTTTGCGCGAGTCGTAAAGCCCCGTTCGCCATAAGGTACTCGAGAGACTGCAAATAAGTAAGCAGGTTGGTGCGGTTCCTCACGCTTACCTGTCCGGCAACTGCAGCGACGTTTGGGTCGACGAGTCGAGCCACCATGAGTTTCAGTGACTCTGATCGCAGTCGGCTGTCCGCATCAAGACAGAGCACTAATTCGCCCAGGGTGCGTTGCAGGCCGAAGTTATGAGCCGACCATTTGCCACCGTTCGGTTTACGGAAAACCCTGATGTTTAAGGTCGGGTTGGCCAGTGCAAACTGTTTCGCCAGCTGATACGTCAGATCCTTTGAGCCGTCATCGATCACCACGACGTCGAAGTTGGGATAATCAAGTTGCCGCAATGAGGCCAGAGCTGCGGTGATGGTCGGCTCTTCGTTAAAGGCCGGAATGAGGATCGAGACATGAGGCCAGTGATGAATTGAATTGGCAGGAGTTCGCGAATCCTGCAGCAACTGAAGATAAGACATCGTCAACAGGAACGCCCAGCGAGACAGCATGACTGCCCAGCAAACGGAAACGATGATCACCATGTAGCGCATGAAGGGGGAAAAGTTCTGTGAATGAATGCCCAGCCATTCTGCGAAACGTGTGTACCACAATGTGTATGCGGTCGCCGTAAATAATACGGTCAGAAGATAAATGATCGTGACCTGGACGATCGAAGAATGGCTCCTGCGCCATTCTTTGGGGGCACCAGCTACGGCCCGCGGATCCGATGCCGTCAGGATGCTAACGCTGTCATTGATGACGGGGCTCATTGATCCCTGTTCGCTCGGTAAGAGATTGTTGAAGTCCTGCTCAGGAGTCAATGATCGCTGCTGAATGCTCTGGCTTTCGTGAACCGTTTCATCGCGTCCGGGATTCGGATTCACGCGTCCTGAAGGATCGGTTGACCTGCAGGGTTCTCAGCAATTCAGTCAGATCTTCATGAAGTGAACTTTCCGGGCCCTCAGTTTGACCAAGATCCCTGAGCGCGTGCTCTAACTCTCCGGTCGGATCTTCACCTTCTGCCAGGTTTCCCGCAAACCCCTGTCGAATCATCCTGATTCCCTTGCCCTGGTATCGATTAATCGCCCAGCCCGCACTGGCCAGAAGATCGGCATCGACTTTACGTGCGAGGATTGATTCGCGTAAACGGTTACCCAGCGACTGCAGAAGAACCCCGGAATCGCCATGATCCAGCCGCAGTTGCTGCTGCTGTTGTGTAACGTGCGTCTTCTGACTGTTCACAAAAGGGCCCTGGTCTGTCGTTTCTGCGTCCGATGCTGCTGCATGTAAACGCGACCTTCGGGTGACAACAATACCGACGCTGCCTGCGGCCAGCAGCAGCAGAGCGAACTGAAACAAAGGAACCGACAGGAGTGGCGGCTGCCAGGTCAACTGAACGGGAACAAGCTCTTCATTTGCAAGCAGTGGAAAAAGATCCATCGGAGTTTGACAGGTTGCGGAAACAATCGCGTGATCGGAATGATACGGTGAAACTTCTGAGCCGGTAATTACGCCCTTCAGATGAGATGTAAGAACCGAATGTTCAACCCATACATCAAGGCCTCCCGATTGGTTCAGCATTTCGGCAAAGTGCCTGGGAATCGTAAACTGCACTTCAGCGGAATCCCTTTCGGCCATCACCGCCACGACTCCATGTTCTTCAACGGAATTTGGGGCGGCCGAACGGTAGACCACAACGCCATCGCAGGGAGCGAGGATGGTATTTGCTTCCTGCATACTGCGAATACCCGCTACAACTTCGTTGATTTCAGCACGAATCATTTCGATTTCGGCGTCACGTTGCCGCTGTGCTCGAAAGTAGTCCTGCTGGATCGAGGTCTCTACAGATTTCAACTCCGACCTGGCAACGCTCATCGTTGAAGAAGCTGCACTAATGTCGCGTTCAAGAGAAGCCACCTGCTGAGCAATCAATTTATCAAACCGTTCTCCGTTCGAATTCAGATGTTCAATCTCTGCCTTGAACTGCTCAATTGTCTTATCAAGTTTCTGCAGTTGTTCACTACTCGAAATCGCCTGGTGTCGAGAAAACTGGTGCTCTTTTGCGGTGAGCGCTCCTTTGGCCAGCAGCGTCGCCGTCCGTTCATAGTCTTTGAGCCGCAGATCGAATTCAGAACGGGACTGATTTCGTGTTGCCGCATAATCAATGATATAGCGATCGATTGCGACAACTTTGTCTTCTCTCTCGAGGTGTTTTTCGAGCCCCACCCGGATCGTCTCTTTCAGCAGCGGCTCCAGGTTGTTCAGTGTCGCCTGAGCGAGTTCTATCTTCGCGAGGGCATTCTGGTGTTTGCGTGTCAGTTCCTCATCGATTTCCAGAGGCTTCGAACTCATGACATTCAGTTCCGCAGCAAGCTTGTCCTGCTTCGCCTGCAACACGCAGATTTCTGACTGAAAATTTCCTGGTGTAAATTCAGTCAGTGCCTCACCCTTGCTGATGATGCCCAGAGGAGCGACGTGGCCAATCTCAGTGTCAGGCCTTGCGCGCGCTGCAAATGACTGCCTGAGCCGCATGACACCCCGGATTGGGACCATCTCTGCGATGATGTAGCCAACTGCTGCCAACAGAATGCCGCCGAGGAACACCGCTCTGGACAATCTGGACATCAGAGGGATTTCAGGTGTGGTTGAGTCTGCATTCTTCTGTCGACGTTGCCACACCCACGCGGCATAACTGAAAAAGAATGTCGCACAGCCAAGCATCACGCTCAGTGAGGTGAAACGAAAATAGGCCCAGGAATCCATAGGATCTGTCTCGATCAGTTTCTCTATCGTCGATGAGCACTCCGGCAGTCAATTCCGCGCGGGACACAGCGAATACTGCTTTCAAATCCGGTTCTGGCGCCCATTGAAAATGGAGAACGATTCCATGACCCACCCTGGTAGTAAATCCCCGTTCCGGGTTTGAAATCATCTCCACCCGCTGAGAGAACACCCCGAAGGCAACTCAATGTGTTACCGAGAGTCGTTTGACAGGCGTTCACGGTCCATGGATTTTCACTGATGCGCCGAAGTCCTTTTCAACGGGTTGATAACAGTGATGCAAATGATGGAACCATCGGCAGATCTTTAGGCGGGGCAATACCATGAATCCTGGCATGCCTGCCGGAGTCAGTACTTTCCCCTACCCCGGATATATAGATTCAGCTTCTTCGAAACTGAGGCGTTGCACGACTTGCATAGAATCATATCCGTCTTATCCCCGTCAGTATTCTCCCTACCCGACCGCTGAATTTCTTAATCAATCATTGTGACGCGCAAGTCTGAGGAGCCTGTTGAAAACGGGACTGGCCCGAGCAGGAGACCTGAAAACACGGCCGCTTGCAGCCGTCCAGCGTGCCTGTCCCCATTTCTCAGCGGACAATTGGATATCAGCGTAAAACACAAGTGTAAACGATCGCTTGTGAACGCAAAGTCTTCCCATTTCCACTAACGGATATCCGGAACTACTGGATATACGTAATATCGATTTGCACCCTACATTCAGGATAACCAAAGAAATGCGCTCTCGACGATTTGGTTCTTCGACCTGCGAATAACATGAGTACTTTGCAATGGATGCTGTACACGAGGATTCGCAACGCCTGGTCGTTTGTTGAAGAATGGAATGAGCACGCGACCGACGTTCGGGATGATCAAATTCCAACGCCGTTCAGCCACTCGATTCCGGCTTCTAACAGACCAACAGCCGTGATAAGCAACAGCCGGTTTCCTGTGAGGGGTTGGATATGACGTTTCGTGAAGGGATTCTTCGAGTCGGATTTTCCATCGCCGTCCTGGCGACGTCTTCAGGCCGTTCAAACGCTGATCTATCCTCTCAGTTAACAGATGCTGTGCCAGGGGAGCATGCGTCCGCTACGACGGTGCTGGACTCTGCAGAGTCTGGAGGTCCCGTCGTTCTTAACGGAGCAAGGATGACTGATAAGGGATTTTTCTCGGGGCAGATCGGAACCTACGGAGGCAGGAACACAGGGATCAACAATGGATACATGAGCCTTGAAGGGCGCGGAGGACTTTTTGAGGACAGCGGAAACGAGGTCTTCTTTTTCGATAACCGATTACTGCTCAACGACTACACACTTCCCGGTGGAAACCTGGGATTGGGGTACCGACAATTTCGGGCGGGATCCAACGTTGTGATTGGAGGGAACCTGTTCTACGATCGCTGGAACCTCGGTCAGAATGCATTTAATCAGATTGGTCTTGGTGCTGAGTTGCTGGGAGATGGCTGGGAAGCTCGGTTGAACGGTTATGTTCCCGTCGGTCGTGAAGACCAGCAGATTGGCCTCGCGAACGGATTTGTCGTGGGGACAGATATTTTTGCCACTCGCCACCTCCAGTCAGCCCTGAAAGGCTGGGATCTGGAGTACGGCGGCGCATTGCTGTCAGGAAATAACAGAACACTGAAAGCCTTTGGAGGTACCTACTATTACGACGGCACAGGAGTTAACGGAGCCTTCGGCCTCCGTGGCCGCGGTGAACTGGCAATAGGGTCATCTGCGGCTCTAAATCTGAGCGTTCAGAATGATTCCATATTCGGCACCACCGCGATGTTTGGTGCGACGTTCACACTACCAGGGAGAGACATTCACGATCCCGGTTACCGTCAGTCGGTCTACAATCGCATGACGGAGCGAGTCCACCGATCTCAGAATGTGGCCGTGACCGAGCACACCGTCACGAGTAACACCGGATACAACGCATTCTTCGTGCAGCAGGGAGCATCCGGCAGCGGAACACTGGCTGATCCCGGCAGTTTGGGAGCGTTGTCAAGCGACCCGAATTTCAAAGCCGGTGACGTCGCATTCCTTATTAACTCTGGTGGCACATTCACAGACTCGTTTGTCATTGACGCACCTGGCCAACAGTTGATCGGGTCGCCGGATGCTTCCGGATTCGCCACCACAACGCTGCCCGGCAACGTAATTCTCACTCAGGGTGGACTGGGAGGACGATCAACGATCGATGGCCAGATTCTGTTTAATACCTACGGTCGTGCCAGTGGGTTTGATATTTCCTCGGCTTCGCTTATTCCCATCTACGTCGACGGACTTGCTGCCAGCCAGACGATCGTTGTTGACAGTGTGAACGTCAATGGTTCGGTCGACGACGGAATTCACATTGTGAATTCATTTGGCACCTTCCAGTTTCTGGCGGGGACCAATGGCGGACTCATTCAGAATGTCACGGGCGACGGTATCGAAGCGCTCGGGGACGTCGATGTCCTGCTGGATAACGTCACCTTCAATAACGTTGGCATGAATGCTATCCGGACGAACTACACCGGAACATTCGTCGGCACAGGCAACACCGTAATTAACAATCCTGGCTTTAACGGAATTTATCTAACGAATAACGATTCGACCTTCCAGTTCGAGAACCTGACCATCAATGGTGGGGGCAACGGCCTGTTCCTTGATGGATTCAACGGTGACTTTACGGTGACGGGCGATGCCGTATTCAACAAACAGGTCTCAACAGGCATTATTCAGCCTTCTGCTGCAGGTGTCGGCAACACCAGCAACCTTTCCTTTGGCAACCTGACGATCGACAACCATAACGGTTACGCCGTGTCTCTTGAAAACCATACCGGTTCGTTCAAGGTGACCGGTGACGCTGTCATCGAGAGCTCACAAACACTGCCGGTTGCACTGGGCATTTTGAGCAACAATTCGTCCACAGATTTCTCGTTCGGTTCGCTGGATATCCATCATGCAGGAACCGCCCTGGCTCTGATCAACCACAGTGGAAATTTCACCGTGGACGGTCAGACCAGCATCGATGACTACGGTATCCTTGGAATTCAGTCCGAAGGTTCAACGACGAATTTCAACCTGGGCTCTCTCTCCGTTACCAATGGTGGTGGCACCGCAGTTGCATTGATTAATCACACCGGGGAGTTCAATGTCTCGGGTGCTACCAGCGTTGACGACTATGCTGCATTTGGTTTTCAGGTGCAGGGAGGGGCCACTGAGTTCGATCTTGGCTCGCTGAATGTCTCCAATGGTAACGGTATCGCGATCGCTCTGTCGGGTAATAACGGCAATTTTATCGTCCATGCGGATGCCAATCTCAGTAACAATCGTGGCGGTGGACTATTAGTTGCCGCTGGCAACTCCGACATCAGCTTTGGCTCGCTGGCTGTCAGCCACGTTCCGATGCAGGGTTATGGAGTGGCACTGGAAGGCCACAACGGAACATTTACAGTGGTCGGTGACGCAGACTTCAACTCGACAGGTCAGTGGGGCATTCAGTCCCGCAACTCAAACACGACATTTCAGTTTGGATCACTCGATGTCATCGGAACGTCCATCTTCGGTGTGGCACTCGATCATCATACGGGGGATTTCACTGTTGATGGTGCTGTGAACTTTACTGATCCCTGGCAGTATGGCATGTTGTCAAACAACAGTAATTCCAACATTCACTTCGGGTCGTTGTCCACCAGCAACACAGCTCAGTACGCGGTAGCACTCAATAGTCATACGGGAGACTTCATCGTCGACGGCGCTGCGAACCTGACCAATGTTGGCGGGTATGGTGTGCAGGTGGGCCCGTGGACCAACGGAGACGTGAGATTTGGTTCACTCAACGTAACCGGAGCAAGTTACGTGGGACTCAATGTTGAAGGCGGAACGGGCAGCGTTCTGGTACAGAATGGTGCGACGATTGATGGAGGAAATTTCGGAGTCCAGGTGAACAACCGGACGGGCGATGTCAGCTTTGGATCTCTGACAACAAGCAACAACCGATACATCGGAGGTGTCTTTCAAAACATCAACGGCAATCTGAACGTAACGAACGACTTCATTGCCTCCAACGTTGGGCAGGGATGGTATGTTGATAAGGCAGTGCAGGTCAGCGGCACAAGCGGCGCCGTTAACTTTGGATCACTGGTCATGGACGGGAACGGAGCCCTGGGGCTCGACTACCGCTTCAACCAGTCCGGCCTGACAATCGCCGGCACAACCGCAAACGGTGGCCTGTCCTCCACTGGCTTCATCAACGGTGTTCAGGCACTGGATAACACGGGCGACATTCGAATTGGAGATGTCGATGTGACAGGGACTGGCGGCTTCGGCACCGGCCTGTTTGTTACACGTAACAATGGAAGTGTGCTGATCGATGGGGACGCAACGTTCACGAACACCGGCCTGAACGGTGCGAGTATCACAAACGTCACCGGGGCCGTTGAGTTCGGTAATCTGACAGTTGAGACAACGTCGCAGAACGGTTTGTTCGCTCAAAACATCAGCGGCGATCTGACTCTTGGCGATGTCGACATGGACAACAGCGGCACCTTCGGCATCTACCTCAACAATATTGGTGGAAACACTTCGGTCGAGAATCTGGACATCAATGGGGCAACCTCCACAGGTGTCGGAATCACGAATAACAACAGCAGCTTCACGGTCACCGGTACAACGAATATCAGTAACTCACACCAGGGGATCGCCGTCACCAACTCATGGAGCGATCTCAACTTTAATGACCTGACCATCGAAAACATGACCGGCAACGGCCTGTCGTTGTATAACAGCAGATCGAATGTAAACGTCACCGGGAATGCGAGCTTTAGCAACACAGGGGCCTCCGCCATTCTTTCTGACGGTGCCTCGTCCGGCAATCTTCAGTTCAACAATCTGGACGTCAATACGAACTGGGCAAGTGGAGTTTCGCTGAATGGGCACACCGGCAATTTCGTTGTCACCAACGACGCCACATTCACCGGCGCTGGAGGAACGTCGTTCCTTTCTCAGGGCAACTCAAGAGGCGACTACAGCTTCAGCAACCTCACGACCACCGGCAACTGGACGAATAACGTGGCCCTCGTGAACCATGCCGGAGACTTCACGGTCACGGGCAACACCAACTTCACAGGAGCCAACATCGGCCTGCAGGTCGAAGGCGGAACCGGCGACATGACGTTTGCCGACATAACGATCAACTCGCCCGGCACCAACGGGATCAGCGTGTTCGCCGGAAACAAGAATCTGACCGCATCCGGAACCACCACAGTGACATCGCCCGGTGCAAACGGATTGATCCTGACTCAGGGTACCGGCAACATCAACTTCAGCAATCTGATCGTTACCGATCCCGGAGCGAACGGCATTACGATGTCATTGTTTGATGGTCGTCTGACAGTAAGTGACGGAGAAATCTCCGGAATCAATTCTGGACAACAGGCCGTCTTTAAACATGACTCCGGAAGCGGCACCATCACACTGGAAAATATGATCTTCAGTACGAACGCCAACGATGTCTTCGGCCTTGTCACCCTGGAATATGGCAATGGCGGTTTTGCCACACTGAATAACAACCAGGCCATCTTTGCACAGGGAAGCACCGGAACCATTGGTTACCGCTTTGGAAGTTTCGGCATTGCCGACAAGGTGATCCTGTCGGGCACCGGCAACACCACATCAAACGCTGTCGAACAGACATTGTTTGACACGTTTGCTCCGTCCTTCTTTGGGCAAGTCGAAATCGATGGAATCGGCTTCCCAGTCACTCCTTAATTCGTCAAGGCGGGGGGAGTTTGCTCATGGAGTTCTGACTTCACAGTCCGTGATAGAAGCAAATGAAAGGAAACCCGAAGCATGAGCGAGGGACCGAAGATCGGGGCACGCAGAGTCGCCAAGACGCGAAGACGACACGCAGCGAGAATAGCTGCGGGCTCCATGTATCCGGCTGGGCCAGACCATTGAATTCCCGAAGAATTGCTGGCCTGCCTTTGCGTCTTAGCGAGAATTCACTCGCTCACACGTTGATGCGATCATTTGTATCCCGAATTACTTCTTCCAGACTGCGTGAATTCCCACGCAAGATAGACATTCTAAGTCAGACGGCCCAAAAGGAAACCCGAAGCGTGAGCGAGGGGCCGAAGAACGGGGCACGCAGAGTCGCCAAGGCGCAAAGACGAAGTGCTATGCGAGT
>JAGQQE010000106.1 GCA_020426345.1 Planctomycetaceae bacterium | reverse complement strand
AGTCCAGTTCCCGTTCCACCTGTCGTTCAAGTTGCGGCGTTGCTTTCTGTTGTTGCTCGGTCAGCGTTGAGAGGCGTTCCGCCTTGAGAGTACTAATGCGTTGACTGGGACGCGGAGGTTCGTCTTCCTGAATGATGCGGCGCATTTCGTCGTACCCTGCTTTGTTCAGAGTTGCACGATCAAAGGGAGTGCTGCCCGTAAGCAGTTCGTACAGCACAACGCCCAGCGAATACACATCGCTCCGCGTATCGACATCCATGCTGGTCATCTGAGCCTGCTCGGGACTCATGTACAGCGGCGTGCCAATCATCTGCGAGAACTGTGTAAATAACGTCCGTTCTGTGAGCCGCTGGTTGGTCGCCTTGGCTACGCCGAAGTCGATCACTTTGGGAACGTGGCGAACGTCGTCGAGCTCCACCAGAATATTGCCGGGTTTCAGGTCGCGATGAATAATGCCCTTGTGATGAGCATGTTGCACGGCCTGGCACACCGTCACCATAAGTTCCAGTCGTTGACGCAGGTCTAACTTGTGTTGATCACAGTAGTGGGTAATGCGAATGCCGCGCACCAAATCCATCACGAAATAGGGACGCCCTTCTTCCGTCTGCCCCGCATCCAGGACACTGGCAATATTCGGATGACTCATCATCGCCAGTGCCTGGCGTTCGGCCTCAAACCTCGCCACAACTTCCCTGGAATCCATCCCCCGTTTGATCAGCTTCAGAGCGACGTTTCTCCGCACGGGTTGCCGTTGCTCCGCGACAAACACCTCCCCCATCCCGCCAGTCCCCAGACGTTCGAGCAACTTATACGGGCCAATGGTCGGGTGCTGACTGACGTCGATGGCCAAGCATTCCGTCTCACCAGGGGCGTCCATGTTCAGATTCTCCATCGCCTGAACCAGTGGATTAGGTTCCGCATCCTGCAGCGACGCCAGCATCCGTTCGACTCGTTGACGCAGTCCCGGATCATCACCGACCGCAGTCTTCAGATACCGATCGCGTTCCTCACCGGCTGGCAGTGCACGAGCCGCGAGGAAAATATCTCTGATTGAACGTAGGGGATTCACTTTCGGAACGAAGGTATGCTCATTCATGACGTGTGATCCTTGTTTCGTCGTATTCAAAATACACGCACGACGCGCCAGCGATTGTTACCCGTGAGCCCGGTATTCCCCGAGCCGAATACGGGCGGCTCGGGGCGAAGACTCACTGGCTTGCAATGGTGACCAACGCCGAGACTAACTCAGTATTTTCAACAGGTCTTCGGCAATCACGTCCAACCAGCCGTCAAAATCGCTGCGCTGTGGGTCTATCCGAATATTGACTTCAGGTTTCCAGACCCGACGCGGTGAGATGTCGGTCGGCGAGACATCCGGTGTCCCTGCATCTTCGGAATCCTGATTCTTCATACGGCCCCCCTCTTCAACAGACAGTGACGACGCGATCCGATGTTGTGAAGGTGACTCTTCTTGTGGATCAAACAGCGATTTCGCAGCAGTCCGGGTCGATGCCGAAACCGGCGTGGACCAATTATCCTCACCAGCCAACGTCACTTCAGTTGCCACCAACTGTGGGCTCGGCGATGGAGGATCAGCAATACCTCTCGGATTCGTGTTGCCGCTGGCCAGAGCGAAGACCTCGTTCGCACTCTGGCTGCCGGACGTACGACTGGCTGCTCCTGAATACTGATAGACCGCGTCATCGCCACTATCGACCACCCAGATATCGTTCACATTAGCGGGATCGATCGTGATTCCCTGCGGCGACGTGTTGCGGCTGTCCAAAGCCCAGCTTCCGAGCAATGCGCCGCCGACTGTATACTTGTAGACGTTGTCCGTGCCGGCATCGACAACCCACAGATAAGTTCCATCCGTAGTGATGCCGCGAGAATCTCCGGCCACCAATGAGAAGCTGGACGTGGTGCCCGTGTTACTGATACGCGTTGCTCCGTCGGCGAAATAATGCACTCGGTCGTTGCCGCGATCAACGATCCAAACATCCGTCCCGTCGGTGGCAATGCCTTCGGGGCGACTCAGGCCGGAAGCTCGCCACGAACGCAGCAGGTTGCCGGCGTTGTCATGGACATAGACGTAGTCGTCGTTGTCAATCACCCACACGGTGTTGCCCGTGATGTCGGCCGCTGCGCCTCGCGGAGAATTATTGCCTGAACCGAGATTGTAGTTTTCGACGACCGTGCCATCTGCTTCGTACTCGAACATATCGTCCAATGAATCATCGACCACATAAAACTTCGTCCCCGACGCAGCTACCGGGTTGACGGTCACAACGACCGTGTCGCTGGCCGTTGCACCACCGTTGTCGGTGACGGTCAGAGTGAGCGTGTGAGCCCCCAGACTCAGGACTGGTGAGATACTGGCTGTGGTTCCAAGAACGGTGGCCCCTTCGGTCCACTGATAGCTGACGATCGTGCCATCGCTGTCAGAGCCACTACCGTTAAGCGTCACGGCCGCACCGTCAATTACAGTTTGGTCAGCACCGGCATCGGCCGAGGGGGCGACATTGGCAACTTCATTGTCAATGATCGTGCCAAGCCCTGTGCCGTCTGCGATCGTGGTGCCCAGGGGATTGCCGAGCGTGATCGTGAAGGTTTCATCAACCTCAAGGTTCAAATCATCAACGGTTGGGATGATGATGGCTCGACTCGTGACACCTGATTCAAACACCAGGGTACCGCTGGCCCCGGCATAGTCGCTTCCATCAATCGCAGTCACGTTGTTCGTCAAGTAGTCGACCGTCACCGTGTCTCCAGAGGATGACGAAAGACTGACCGTGAACACAGCCGATGATTCGGGTGCATAGCGAAGTAATTCGCCGGTCGTAAGATTGGCACCAATGTAAAGCGTGCCAGCATTGTCGAAGGCCAGTCCAACCGGCTTACCATAAACGGCATTAATGTCGATGGTAGCAACGAGATCGCCGGTTTGCCCATTGAACTGGAACACTTGTGATGCGCCATTGTCGCCAACGTAGAGATCGCCGTCAGGTCCAAATTCAAGAGCAGAGGAATTGACCAGTCCGTCTTGCACAAACAGACCGAGCGGTGTTCCATCCACGCCGCTGAACTTGTAAACACGATCATTCCCGTTCACATAGATATCGCCGGCGGCATCGACGGCAAGATCCTTTGGCCCGGTCCCTCCATCGGTAACACTTGCCGCGAAGACTCCCAGAAATGTTCCGTCCGCACCGCTGAACTTCAGGATCTGATCAGTGTCTTTGCTGCTGACGATCAGGTTGCCAGCGGCGTCGAAGACGATCCCTCGTGGGTTGGACAGACCGGCGGCTCCGGACGAAATGAATGCTCCCGCTGGATCAGGAGTTCCCGTGGTTTCGTCGAAACGCAGAATTTCGTTGGTACCCTTATTGGACACATAGATCCAACCGTCATGAACCTCGATTTCTTTTGCATTGAATAGCCCCGCGGTTCCGATCGGTACGAAGTCGTGATCGATTTCGCCGGTGAGACCGTCGATCTTCTCAATTCCAGCGTCCTCGCCTCCAACTCCATTGATCTGACTGAATGCAATAAACAAATCCCCATTGGTTCCCTTAGCAACGCCCCACGGCCACCCGCTGAATCCCCCGCCGAGAGCAATGGTGTCCGCAAATTCCCACGTGGATCCAGCCTCCAACGCGGTTGCATCGCTAATGACGACGCTGGTGTCGTCGTTCAGGATTGTCCCGACGGCAACCGCGTCGACCAAAGTGGCCGTTCCGGAATCGAGCGTCAGGTGCAGCGTCAGTGTTTCATCTTCTTCGGGCGTCTGGTCGCCATTGATTGGCAAAACAAATGTGGCCGCCGTCTGTCCTGCAGCAAAAGTCAGTGTGGTCGAATTCAGAGTGCCGTAGTCACCATCGGCGAACGTCGCCGTGCCTTCGGCAATCACGCCGCTGACAATCGCCGTGCCCGACGTGTCGCCATCACGCGTGACGGTGAACACCAGGTTCGTGACACCATTATCACCTTCGATCGCCTGAGCATCGGCAACGCCAATCGTCGTGGTGACATCGGCCAGCACGCTGTATTCCCAACTCAGAATATCGTGGCTTTGGGCGTCTCCTCCGGATACTCCCGTGAATCCAACCCACGCCTTACCGACATCCAGATCCAGCGTCTCAGCAAGGTCGACGGCGACGGTCAGCGCCGGACTGACAAAGTCGTCCAGAAAGATGGCCATCGTTCCAGGCTGGTAAACCACCTTCACCTGATGAATGTTTCCATCATTAATGTCAAAGGCTGGAGTCACTGTTCCCAGCGAAGCCGACTCGTGGTTGCTGTTTGGTGCGGCGCCCATCGTATGCACACCGACATGGTTGTTATTGGGATCGTTGGTTTCGCTGTTTTGAAATGTGTCAAACTCGATCGCCAAACTGTTGGCAATACTCTTGTAGCCCAGACCACCGCCGACGCCACCCAGTGCATCATCCTGACTATTCTGAACAACGAATGCAAAACCATCCGAACCGTCACCAGCCGTCTGGAACTCAAACTCAGTCTCAAAGCCGACCGACAATAGTTGAGGTGAGGCGAACCACGCAGCACCCTGCTGGCTGGTCAATTGCGGAGTCAAACGAAGCGCATTGCTCGTTCCAGCAGGAGCCGTCGCGTGACGGACCAGATTCAAACCGGTTGGATCGCTAAAGTCGGAATACGAAATCGTTGCCACCGCGTCGTCGTCCAGAATCGTTCCGGTCCCCTGCGTGTCAGCGATGGTTCCGCCAGTGGCGTTTGACAAATTCACGAAGAGGTTCTCGTCCGGTTCGACGGCGGTCTCGCCATTCACCTGCACGGTAATCGTTTGGGGACTGCTGTCGCCTGCGGGAAAAGTCAACATGCCACTTGATCCGACATAGTCAACGCCTTCCGTCGCCGTTCCCGCGACTGTCGCGAAATCAACGGTGGTCGCCTCGGAGATGTTGCCCGACCGTGAGACCGTGTAGACAAGGTTGGTGTGACCGCCATCTCCCTCAAGAACCTGGGCGTCGCTGATTGCAATTTGCGAATCCGCCAGCGTGCCTTCGATCTTCACATTGTCAACGAAACCGTCTTCTCGGCTGTCGCTGACCTTGGCGCGATACCGCAATTGAAAATCGGAGACAAGGTAGCTGCCGTCGATAGTGACAGTTTCGTTGTGCCAGGTATTTTCCTGATCCACATTTCCCCGTAGCGATGCAACTTCGTTCCAGCTGTTGCCGTCGTACAGATCCAGCGCGATGTATTCGCCACTATCAAAGCTGCTTTCGATGTACCACGAAAAAGTGAGTTCGGCACTGCCATAGCTGGCCAGGTCCAGTGGGTTGGCCAGGCTCAAAGTGGCATTCGAAGCCGAGCCATCGACTTCGGCGGCGTACGACCCGTCGGCGGCACGCTGACTGGTACGAGCCCAGTCGTTCTGACTGTCTTCGACCCAGTTCCCATTCCACTCGCCAACTTCAAAGCTGTCGGCCAGTAGTACCGTCAGCATCTGTCGAGTCTCCAGCGATTCCAGCTGGACAAGGCTGTGGTCTGCACGACGTGATTTGTTTCGACGATTCATCTTTTGCTTGCGGGAGAATCTGCGTGAGTTGGTCATGACATGGTTCCTGAGTCTGGGGCGAGTCTCACCGGCCCGGTGTCACATGAAGAGGCTCGCAATCAAGCCCGTCATGAAACAATGCGAAATCGACGGAGAGTTTTCCGGAACTATCAGAGGCTCTTTCCGAAATCAGGTTTTGCAGAGATGCAACTCCTCTCAAGCAAGTGACTTATGAGTTCCAATAATTCAGCACAACGTCCCGGCACGTCTGGCAACAACAACTGATCGGCACTGCGAACGAACACAAATGTCGTTCCGGATGATCAGCAAGCGCCCGAAGCCCGCACACTGTTACTCGTACGGGCTCCATACTCGTTGGCCACCGGTATTTGCTCGGATTGCCTGCCTGAATGGGGGCTTTTTAATCTGAGGGGGCGAGCCATGCAGCGAACCAGGCTTCGGCGAACTCCCAGGTTTCGTACGCCTTTGTGCGGCCGAGCCCCAGCATTCTTCCGGACTCGGTGACCGACAGTCCGGCAAACAGACGCAGCTTGACCAGTTCCCCAGCTTCCGGTTCTTCTGCCAACAGCTGGTCCAGAGCCTCACTCACTTCGATTAAGTGCACGGGGCCGACAGCCATGGTCTGCTCGAGATCCACGTCAATCTCAACCCGCTGACGGTCACCACCTCGTTTCAACGAATCCTTCCGGCGAGCCGATTCGATCAGGATTCGCCTCATCGCTTCGGCCGCTGCCGAAAAGAAATGCCCACGACTATCCCAGTGCTGAGCCTGCTTGACGTCCACTAAACGTAGATACGCCTCATGAACCAGGGCCGTCGGCTGCAGTGTGTGGTCCGACCGTTCATTAGCCATTCGCGTCTTCGCGAGGCGTCGCAATTCTTCGTAGACCAGCGGCAACAACTTTTCCGCCGCCACTGCATCGCCGGATTCAACTTGCGACAGAATGTGGGTGACTTCGGACATGGGCAGGTGCTCCGGGATGATCGGTTTCTGTGACCAGCTTACTCAGCCCGGGAAAAACAACCAATCCACTTTGATCCGACTATTCCAAGCATTCGACAATCTGACCAACAACAGCCCGAACTGTTACCAGGCAACGACGTCGAAATGACGATAATCATCACTTCACGCACCTGCCGGAGCGATTGACACTCCAGAATGCAATAGCCCGCATTCAGGCAACTCATGCGAGCGTGATATGACTCACCAACCGTCTGGCGAGCCACGCTACACCGCTCCGACATGTCGATCCTGCCAAGACGTTCGCGTTAACCTGTTTCGGAAAGTAACCGAAGACCTCCGGTTATCTGGGCTTGTTGGGCATTACGAATTGGAACGACGTTCCGTCACTTGAAAACGGAATTAATCGCCTCTTCTTGAGAGTCGGGGAACAAGTGCCGGTATCGCCTTCGCTGCTCATCTGTCTGGTCTCCCAATCATTGATCGATGAACCGTTGGTCGCCTCCCCTTGAAGCACAATCGCTCATAGAACTGTGGCGGAATACGTGCCAGCCCCGGATCGATTCCCATTTGCTCGCTCGCTGTACATCGGAAAGGAAGAGTGTTGCTGTCGTTCGCGAATCGTGACTGTTGAGGCAATCAGATCAATATCTGAAACCAGTGCGCGACAAATCTCACTGCCGTGCCCCGGTGAACGCCGCCAACGCACACATTGCACGCAGGCAGTCGTGGCGTGAACTTTGCTCAACGAATGAGAGAAGTCTCGTTGGCTTCGAACTGACCGTTGGAATCATTGATCCCTGAAGAGAAAACAGAATTGATAGTTGCCGCCTGGACCCTGTTGAATTGATGCCACGTTGAATCTCCCTGTCTGTTGAAAACACCGGGAGTGCCTCAACCAGCCATGGACATCCGACGGACTCGCAACGCGAAATGCTCGGAACCAATACAGTGACACTACGAAACCAATTCGGATTCAACAGGTGTCATTGATTTGTCACTGATTCAGATTTCCATAAAAAAAGACCTGAAGCAGTGATTGCTTCAAGTCTTTGCGGTTGTGTGGTTTACGTTCGAGATTTTGGCTCGAAAGAATTAACCCGACCAGGACTCGAACCTGGAACGACAGAACCAAAATCTGTTGTGTTACCATTACACCATCGGGTTGTGTCTGCAATTTTAGTGGTAGTTGCTTTGTTCGGCAAGATGCAGACACGGCATTCCGGCGGACGGTTCTCCACCAGAAGTTCGACAATCAGTCGTTTCGCAGTCGCATCCCCATTTCGGTCAGCTTCTGGCGAATTTCATTCAGTGATGTCACGCCAAAGTTCCTGCTGGCCAGGAGTTCATCGGCAGTACGCTGTACGAGTTGCCCGATCGTCTGAATATTCAATCGATTCATACATTTACGAGACCGAACCGAAAGATTCAGGTCACCAATGACACGATTCATCATCGCCTGCTCTTCAGGAGACAGGTTCTGATCGACCACGTGTTCGCGTGAGTGGATTCGATGCAGATGCTGCCCGATTCGCAGTCCGTGTGCGGACAGCAACTCGCGAATTTCGTGCAGTGACGTTTCGCCAAAATTCTTACCGGACAGCAATTCCTGCTCGCTGATTTCAGTCAAATCACCGAGGCTGTTGATGTCCATCGCCTGGAGGCAATTTCGACTTCGCACTGACAACTCAAAATCGGTGACAGGCCGACTCAGCAGTTGCTTCATGCGGGCTTCCTGACGAGCCGAATCTTCGTCGTAGTACATCCCCTGAGTTGCTTCGATGTCCTTCAGGTAAAGTTCCGCATGGGCGTTGTTGGGGTCAAATTCCCGAATTCGACGGAAACAGAAAGCCGCCGCCTGATAGTTCTCGCGATCCTCATACATCAACCCAAGATTCAGCAGAGCGCCGATGTAAAACGGGGGACGAGACAACGAACGCTCGTAGTAGCGAATCGCCTCATCATCGTTCCCTCGCAGAGAATTCTCAGCCGCCAGCCAAAACAAAGCCCGAGAATGATGCGGGTCCATGTCCACAGCCCGCTCGAAATACTCCACTGCCGTCAGAGCATCTCCACGATCAGCCCAAATGCACCCCATCTGAAATGAGTATTCCGCGCGACTTGCCGCAGACGCAGCGACACTACGGAGCAGTTTTTCGGCTTCGTCGATCAAACCCGCCGAACGAATTGCACCGGCCCGGCGAAGCGTACACCCGACAGGATCGAAACCAGCCTTCGCGGCAGCTTCAAAACGGTCGCCTGAATCCTGAGCACGACCAAGTGCCAACAAACACTGGCCATGTACGAACAAGGCCAAACCATCTTTCTGCACGCCGGACAGAAGACGATCCGCCTGCTCCTGCTTTGCCAGCAGGTAACTGCCAACACCAGCACGGGCAATCGCCCCTTCTGAATTGCGGCCGCCATCAATATGACGACACAGATCCCCTACGCATTGACGAACATCAGTTAATTGTGAACCGCTGATCGCCGACTCCAATTGCGTCAGCATGTCCTGAGTCATTGGGCCTTCGGATTCGAAGATGGCTTTCACATTCACTGCGGTCGCTGTTGGCACTGTCTGAAATCCCTGATACTAAATTTCGGGAGTGAAATTGAACGCTCGCATTCACAGTCGTCATGATGCACGGGCCGGAATCAATCCCCTGCGCGTGCAACCCCCGCGTTTTTCGAAACCGGGGAGTTTATCCAATACGCAGCCTTGACACAAACGTGCCTGATTTTTTCCCCGCGGATTACCATGACCGGAGCAATAGCAGGGGGTTTCTGTGCTGTTTACCCGCATTTCATCGGATGAAACGCTGGCAACCAGCAGACAGGACCGGGAAATTTCATTACATTCCGCGGGTCTTGATGCTCACAGGAAGGTGACCACAGTTCAGATTCCATGGAGGGTGCCGTTGTGGAAATCGCGCCGCGTTTGTTGCTGTTTGCCTGTATTGCATGCCTGGGCGGCACCATTCTGGGTCGAAATCTCTTCACCCCGGATTCCAGTCAGGGTCCAGCATCCCCACCACCAACCAGCATCCCCAGCACAATCGCTGACCCACCGATGTTCGGGGACAGCGGTTGGGACGCGACAGCAGGGAAGCCTCCAAACCAGATGGAGAACTCCGGTTCCGTCCGGATGGCTTCTCACTCGCGTGTACATCCGACCCCAATGACAACCGAGGACACCGCGGAACTTCGGCAGCTCATTGATGAATTCCGGGTCGAAGGCGCGGAAGGAACGGTTTGGGAGGAGGAGCTGACCGGCGTGAATCTTGATGACGCCAGGTTCCTGCTGGAACAAAGGAACCAAATGCGATCGCACGCCGGCTTATCCTCCCTGAAATTCCTGGACCACTCTGTCGACGAACTCCTCGATCCCCAGAAAACGCAGCCCAACACGGCCGATTCATTCTCAGAAGCAGCAATGCAACGCCTTCGCATGAACCTGGCTGGGGCACATATTCCCGGCTATCGAGCTGCCACCGCATTCATTTCAACTCAAAACGATCCACAGTCGCCTGCCAATTCGCTTCACCTTGAGGTGGTCACGCGTTTCGAGCCTGGCAAACTTTGCTTCACCGGGCGCCCCCTGGATATCGCTTTGCCAGACGACCCAACGCTCTGGATTTGCCTTCATGCGTGTTGCCAACAGTCAGACAACAACGTCCCGTGTGGCAACTCCTCGTGTGGTAAAAGAGTCTTCACACGACGAGGCGACATGCGAATACTGCCCAATGGCGAAATTGGCCTCCAGGTGGGACAAAGCTATTTTTCCGCAGTCGCCACTCAAAATGAATTGCCGAGTTCCGGAGACGTTCGTTTCCAGCCCGATGGTACGATCGTTGGCGGCCTTCCGGAAAAGGAGTTACAACTGGGACGGCTTTGCGTACTGCAAATTCACAACCCAGGCCGCTTATCAACAAAAGATGGCGTGCTGTTCTCCATGCCGGATAGCCCCTCCAAAGAGTCGGAGACTGAGGCAATGGAGCCAACCCAATTCGAATTACGCGTTGGATATGTGGAACTGTCCAACGTTTCGCTCAGTGAAGATCAAGACTTGTTCGCGAATGTTCAGCGATTGTTACACCCTGAAAATCAATGAAAGCGACACGTTTTTCTTGCGACAGGAACGAGGTACCCCAATGAGCTCTACAAAACATCACTCCACTTTCATTGGCAGGCTTTCATCAATCGTACTGCTGGCCATCTCAGCCATTTCTTTCGGTGACAGCACGTCGGGGCAGGACGCCGCAGCTGTTTCATTGCAGAACGGAACGTGGGAGCATGTTCAGGCGATTGTTCGAAAAAACCAGGGGAAAGTTGTCGTCGTGGATATCTGGTCAACCTCCTGCCTGCCATGCATGAAGGAGTTCCCAAAGCTCGTTGCACTCCAAAAGCAGTCCCCGTCCGAGATCGTATGCATCAGCTTCAATGTCGATTACATAGGAATCAAATCGAAACCGGTTGATACATACCGTGCACCGGTAGAGAAGTTTCTGAAGAAGAACTCAGCGACCTTCACCAATATCCTGAGTACGACGGAATCCGATGAAATTTTTGCCTCTCTGGATCTCGCTTCAATTCCTGCCGTCTATGTCTACGGCAGGGACGGAAAGCTGGCGAAGCGATTCGATGATTCACTCTTTAGTGACGGAGAAGAAGAAGCCTTCACCTATGAAGACGACATCAATCCATTTGTGAATGCGTTGTTGAAGGCATCTGCAAACGAATAACGCCTTGCCAACACATGGCATTGACAGCCGGGTCTCGACGAGCACCGCATTGATAAGAAACCGCCGCATCAGCGAGGGATTGCTGGCCCCTGAATACCGTGACAAATCCGGCAATTGAATTCCTGCCCTCGAATACAGACCATCCCTACCCGAGGATTGAAGCCGGATGGCCACAGGCCGGTCGACTGGAGTTTCGAATTCCGGCACCGGGTAATCCCCCGCATTCGGTTTCCATTTTCACATTCCGGTCGAGATCCGCGTTCTGACGGGGCCAACCAGGTTACTGGGGACTCATCGATCTTCGCCGTGAAGCTATCCCCTTTGCGAAAATACGCACCTGGCCTGGTTCAGTTCGGGAACGACAGGCGAACCATGATGACATTTCCAGGTGCTTACAGTGCGACGAAGCCGTGCGCCGGTTAGACAGTCTGTGCCGGTCGCATCAATGAATCGTCGGATATGGGTCATTGGGACGGTGACAGTTTCCCCACCAGGCAGACGATCACTGAAGTTGCCGCGTTGATTCTTTCGATGGTCTGAAGAAGTATCACTTTGGGCCGAATGGTTTCGCCTACTCAGGAGGAGTTGGTGTGCGGAAGAATACATCCCGTCTTATCATGGCAGCCCTTGCGCTGCTGTTGACGCAACTCCGGATTACGCGTGCTGATTCCCTCGTTACCCCTGAATGGGATTCCCCGGACAAAGCAATTGCGCTGATGTCCCACTCACCAGAGCCATTGATGGCAGAAACTCTGGTTTCCACTTCTTCGATGCAGGATCTGGAATCGCGCATCGCCAGTATGGAAGCAGATCTGCAGGCACTGCGGCAACCACGTCTCGCACCGAGCTTTATATCTCCGCCTGATTATCATCAGGACAAGCTCTTCGGGTCCGTTGAGTTTACATTTCTTCGCCCTCGAATGAGCGGGGCGATGGGCGCATTGAATTCTGCGAATGGCGGCCAGTTAATCGACCATCACTTTGAGTCAGGGATGCGTTACACTCTGGGCTACCGTACGGCAAGTGGACTTGGACTCCGGGGCCGATACTGGTCTTATAGTCACGGATTCACTTACGATCCACCGTTTTCAAATTCCACGCTCTACGTCGGCGCCCATGCTGCAGATCTGGAGATCATCTCCCTGCAGCGTTTCCGTCAGTGGAATCTGGAGTTCTCCAGCGGTGTCCGTCATGCAAAACTCCGCTATGACTCGCCAGTCATTGGAGCATTCGGTATCGGACAGGCGTCTTTTGAAGGTGTGGGCCCAACAGTGTCCGTTGAGGCAACGCGAGGTGTCGGAACGCGCGGAATCGATATCTTCGCGAACGTGCGAGGTTCTTTGCTGTTCGGACAGATCAATAACGCATCAATGCTGACCTACATCCCCACCGGCCCAATCCGGGATGAAGTGATGCAGATCGTTGAGAATCAGCTTGGCGTCTCATGGACCAGGACCATCGGTCACTCGTCCGTCCTGCAGTTGAGAACAGCCTGGGAAACCCAGTACTGGATGAACAACACATTCTCAGACGACGCTCTGGGAATTGGCACCAATATTGGTTTTATGGGCCCGACAATTGCCGCCGAATTGAGATATTAACTATCCCGTTGAAAATCCGGGACAGGCACGCAGGACGACTGGAAACCGTCGTGTATTAAGGTCTCCTGCTCGAGCCAGTCCCGTCTTACAACAGGCTGCGAAGCCGTCCGCCCTTCCGCCTCAATTCAGCGGCGTTCAAGTTGCAGAGCAACCTACCCGTTCACCAGATTCTGGATGTCCGCAAAATCGTCGCGAAGTGAACGGTACAACTTTTGATAAATCGGGTACCCCGAATTGTACTTCTTCACAGCTTTCGATTTCTGGCTGGTCTTCGAAACGACACGAATGGTCGCGTTACACGCTTCAACAACATCGCTGTAGGCACCGGTTCCGGCAGCAGCCAACAAAGCAACTCCATACGCCGGACCTTCCTCCGCGTTAATTGTGCAAACAGGCTGACCGTAGATGTCCGCCTGCATTTGCCGCCAGAATTCGCTGCGTGCCCCACCGCCAGAGAGTCGAATTTCGCTCACCGGGATCGTCATCTCCCGAATGATTTCCAGTGTGTCGCGCATCGCATAGGTAGCGCCTTCCATAACGGCCCGGGCCATGTGGCCTTTCCCATGCCGAAGACTTAAGCCAATCCAGCAGGCACGAGCATTCGGATCGGCATGGGGCGTCCGTTCGCCCGTCAGATACGGCAGAAAGAACAGGCCCTCAGATCCTGCTGGTGCTGCCGCAGCCTGCTGCGTGATCAGCTCGTAAGGGTCAACCTTCTGCTTTTTGGCAAGATCGATTTCGCTTTGACAGAGCTGATTTCGAAACCACTGCAGACTCCCGCCCGCTGACAATACACATCCCATGACGTGCCATTTTCCGCGAACCGCATGGCAGAATGTATGGAGACGTCCCGCCGGATCGACCTGCACATCGTCGCTGTGCGCAAACACAACGCCGCTTGTCCCCATGGTCGCAGAAACGACACCTTTCCGCACAATTCCGTTGCCAATCGCACTTGCAGCCTGATCCCCACCACCTCCGACAACCGGCGTTCCGGGTAACAGCCCCATCTCTCTGGCGACCATTTCGGTCAGCTGACCGCTAACCTCTTCGGATTCATAAACTTTGGGCAGCAGCGACGCATCAAGCTGCAACTTGCTGAGCAATGGCTTCGACCAGTCTCGCTTCACAACATCCAGCAACAACGTTCCGGATGCATCACTGACTTCTGTCGCAAACTCGCCCGTCATGCGATACCGGACATAGTCTTTCGGAAGAAGGACCTGAACGGTTTTCTGGAAGTTTCTCTTTTCACGATTCCGCAACCACAAAATTTTCGGGGCGGTGAAACCGGTCAATGCGGGATTGGCCACCATCTGAATCAGCTTCGATCGACCTCCGGCCAGTGATTCAATCTCAGCGCATTCCGCTGCCGTTCTCTGATCATTCCAAAGCAGAGCAGGGCGGATGACTTCGCCTGACTTGTCCAGAAATACACTACCGTGCATCTGACCGCTCAGTCCAATCCCTCCGACATCCGCTGGCTTGAGTTTGGCAGCTTTCATCACGCGGCGAACGGATTTGACGGAGGCATTCCACCAGTCAATTGGGTCTTGCTCACTCCATCCGGGCTTCGGACTGCTCAATGGATATTCTTCCGTCGCCGTTGCCAGAATCTGACCATCCTCTCGCATGGCCAGAGTCTTCGTGCCACTCGTTCCGATATCAATTCCAAGATAGACAGGCATCGTGCATGTACTTCTACAAAGGACCAGAAATTAAGCCCAAATGGCTGCGATCAGACGACGTTTCGATACACCACAACTTGTGTCCAAATCCAGGGAACGGATCTGCCCCACGTGATCGACACTTCCGGCGGTCATACGTCCCGCATTCTAGCAGGCAGGACGATGGCTTTGAAATCCATCCGTACCCTGAGTTCGAGGTGGCTGAATCTTCACGGACCTTCACTGACACAATCGCGTTCCGGACCAGGCACCCGGTCCGGAAGCTCGCGTTGTTCGATTCCTGCCAATGGTCCATTTCCAGACATGACAAACAATTATTCGATCCAGGCAAATTCATTGAGTCCGAACAGTACCTGACAGAAATCAGCCAGCGATACGACGTCGACGGGTTCATTGCCGCCTCTGTCCTGCCTGAAGTTCACCTGCGACCGAACAAATGCCACACCCTGTTCGACTTCTCCCAAAGTCGCAGTACGACTCAAAGCTGATTCAATGCATGCACGCACGCGGTCTGATGTGCGTTCACCGGAATTACTGTCAGGAAACTCACTGGCAATCCGGCGGGCGAAGTTCTTCGCACAATCACGTACGAAAGGATCGTTCAGAATGGCAAGTGCCTGGGGAGCCACTGTCGTAACGCTTCGGCGAGAACAACTCTGAAGACTGTCAGGCCGATCGAACGCCTGCAGCAGTGGATAAGGAATCACTCGTTTATGAAACATGTACACTGTGCGGCGGCGTGTGTCGTCTGATTCTTCGACGTCTTTCGGGTATGCCGTTTTCAGATTGCGGGCAATCATGGCATCAGTCGAAATCGGTGGTTTGAATGAAGGACCATACATCTGTCGGTTGAGCAGACCTGCCACGGACAACATCGAATCGCGAAGGACTTCCGCCTCCAGCCGACGCGGTGTGAACCGCCACAGAAGCTGATTCTCGGGATCTACAGTCGACGCATTTTCACGAAACTCTGAGCTTTGCTGCCACGTCCTGCTGTTCAGGATCAGCCGATGGATGTGCTTCAGCGACCAGCCGTGATTCACAAGCTCACTGGCAAGCCACTCTAACAGCTCAGGGTGAGAAGGGAGTTCGCCTCGCACACCAAAATCGCCAACGCTGCGAACCAGGCCTTCACCAAAATGGTGATACCACAGACGATTTACGATCACGCGAGCCAAGAGCGCACCGGCCCCCCGCTGCGAATCCGTCATCCACCATGCCAGCGCAGTCCTCTGACGGGTTGAGTCTGGCTTTGATGCCGTTTGCAGGGCAGTCTCCATGTAAGCTTCGGGAGTCGTTTGATTCGTCAGGACGTTCAGAAAACCAAGCTGAACGATTTGATCGCGATCGTAGAAATCACCGCGTTCAAATAACCATGTCGTTCGTGGTTCGGCCCCAAAGTCCTGAAAAATCATCGCCTGATCTGAAAGGCCGGCTAGTTTGACCTCCCTGCGATCGCCGCTGTGGAAGGCACTCAGCAGTCGATAATACTCCCGCGACGAAACGGCGTCGTATTTATGGTCATGACATCTTGCACACCCGATCGTCAACCCAAGCAGTGCACTCCCGGTCGTTGAAACGATGTCATCCAGTTCGTTGTATCGATTCTGCAGTCGCTCCTCTTCCAGGAATGAATCTTCCAGAACGGTGCTTGGCCCGGCGGCCAGAAAACCGGTTGCAGAGACAGCCAGAACATTCTCTGGGGACAACTCGTCCCCAGCCAACTGCCATCTTACAAACTGGTCGAACGGCATATCGTCGTTCATGGCTCGAATGACAAAGTCCCTGTATACCCACGCGCCGGGACGATCCCGATCGCCCTCCTGCCCATCACTATCCGCGTAACGTGCTGCATCCAGCCAGTGACGCCCCCATCGCTCGCCATAACCGGAATCTGCCAGCAGGTGTTCGACAAGCGAACCAGGATCATCAGCATAAACCTTATGCATTTCCGGTGTTGGGGGCAGCCCGACAACATCCATCGCCATGCGTCTCACAAGTACATCATCCGGCGCCGGAGGGTTCAGCGCCAGCTCCTTCCTGCTGAGAGCCGCCATGACAAACGCATCAATCGGGTTACCGGAAGGCGTTTGGTCTTTGCTCAACTGCGGAATCGGGACGGTACTGGCCAGAGGCTGAAAGGCCCAGTGTTCTCGAGCTTTTTCAATCCGGGGATCCGCGATGTCTGCGGACTCCGGCCAAATGGCCCCGTCGTCAATCCACCTGCGAAGAACGCCAATCTCTTCCGGAGTTAATGAACCTTCCGGAGGCATTGCCGTTGCTTCGCTGAGACGAGCGACACGGTGAATCAGCGGGCTCAGAGCACTGTGCCCGCGACGCATACTCGCCCCGTTTCGACCGCCCTCCATCGCTCGCGATCGCATAGAAAGATTAAGTCCACCTTCTTCGTTGCCTGCGGCATGACATTCGAAACAGTGTTTTTGAAGTATCGGGCGAACGTCCTGTACAAAACTAACCGCCTGCTTCGCGGGCACAGGGAGCCTTGTCATCAGTTCTCGGCCGGCAATCACACCCGCCTCAAAATTCGATTGGACTTCGCTGCCGCTGATCGCGCGATCGAACAAGGCCATCAGATGAATCGTACCTATCCAGGGCCGATCACCCGTTGCTTCGTTCGCAACGACCAGCGGATAGTTCAAATCCCAGTTTGACAACTCCCCTTCGACACGACCGGAGTACGCGACTTTGCCATTCAGGAAAATCCGGACCTGTCCGTTACGGCTGCGGGTCACCACCAAATGGGTACGCGTTGTTGTCACCGTTCCACTCGCCGTTGCGAAAGAAGGCAGACCGTTCTCAGAAGTCCCTGTCGTTCGCAATCGAACTTCGAAAGTGTCGCCATTCTGCCCAACAGTCAGATTCCGATGCGAAGGATCAGACGACAGCGAAACAATCCTCGCCGGTCCTTTCTGCTGCAGGTTCTCGGGAGTCAGCCAGATTTCAACACTGCATTCTCCCGACCGCACGATCGA
>JAGQQE010000105.1 GCA_020426345.1 Planctomycetaceae bacterium | reverse complement strand
TGGAAGCCATAACAACGCGGTAGCCCTCCTGACTCAAATGGCTGTCAACCATTTTTCGTATCGTGGCACTGTCATCAATAACCAGAATTGTTGGGGTTGTCATATGAACTATCCCTTAGCGACTGCGCACATCTTGATGATGGACGAAATTGTTTCATCTGTGACCGGCTTGCTCAGCACGGCCGTTGGATTAAGTTTGCTGATTTCTTCGGGCATGGATTCGTCATCCCGGCTCGACAGGACAAGGGCTGGCAACTGATTCAGTCTGGGATGCCGCCGAATCTCCTGCAGCAGCTCGACGCCGTTCATACCAGGCATATCAATATCTGTGACGATCGCCATAACGCTGTGTGACTTCAGAAGCCTGAGCGCTTCGAGCCCGTTTTCTGCCTCCAGTGTCTTCAATCCCGCGCTGCTGAGTTTCTTTGACAGGGAACGGCGGATGACGACAGAATCGTCAACGAGAAGAACTTTTTTCTGGCCCGAACGGCATGATTCTGCATCAAACTTCTGACGATCGTGCATTGCGACTTTGGCGATGCGCTTCGCCCGTGCGTCCTGGTCTGATTCTCCCGACGAGGCGTTTGACAGTTCAGATACTGTTGCCCGATGCAGCTCGATCAATTGATTCACGTCCAGCAGCAGGACAATCTCCGCACGCCCCGACAGTGTGACACCATCGAAGAGCCCATTCTTTTGCAGCAGCGACGGCAGTGACCGAACCACGACTTCTTCGACACCCACAATCGCGTCAACGCTCACAACAAGTCCGTCAGGAAACTGCGTCGATCTCAGGCGGACAAGACAGCTTCGGCTGGAATCTTCACCAGACAGCTTCAGCAATTCTCCCAGTGCAACCGGAACACACGATTCTTCTGCGACAGGCATCTGTCCCATCGAGTTCCGAGAATCCGAGGTTCCGCTGATTGCATGCATTGGAAGAGCGAACAGCTGTCCGGCAACTCGAACCACCATCGCATGTTCGACAGCAGACCGAAGAGGGATCTGCAATCGGAAGGTCGTTCCATTCCCTGCTGTGGATTCAACATCTATCCGACCTCGTAGCCGCCGGATCCAGTTGTCGACCACATCCATGCCAACGCCGCGACCGGCGATTTCACTGACAGACGATCGGGTCGAAAAGCCCGGATGAAAAATCAACTGGCGAATTTTCGAAATATCGGCGTGTTCGCCGGGTGCGAGTAAGCCCAGTTGTCGCCCGCGAGATTCGATTGCATCATCATTCAGCCCGCATCCATCGTCACGAACTTCGATACAAAGAACGGATGCGTCAGCAGTTGCCGATAACGTAATGCACCCTGTCGGGGACTTTCCTGCCGCCACTCGCTCATCCGGCGTTTGAATGCCATGACTGACGCCGTTGCGAACCAGGTGAAGAAGCGGTTCGAAAAGTCGTTGCTGGATTTCCCGCTCCGCCCGTGCACCATGCCCCTCAACTCGAACCTCAACCTGCTTTCCTTCTGCCCGGGCGGCATCACGTATGGAACGCTGCAGTCGCTGGAATAAACCACCCACCGGCACTCGACGCAGTTCCATCAGTTGTTGCCGAAACTGTCCGATCAGATGTGAGACGGCAGAGTTATCTCGCGCCAGGGGATCGAAGGCTTCGTGTAAAGAACGGCTGAGTTCAGTCGTATCACGAGAGATTTCGTGCAACGAACGGACTAGTAATCGTGTCTGTGCCGCCTGCTTGCGAGCGGCGATTCCGGACATACCAACGGTGCTGTTGGTAATCCCGGACGGTTCGCCCTCATCAGCAACGCCTGCCTGAGGCAGATCGACGCTGGCGGTCAGGGATCGGGATCGTACGGCACACAAATTGAGTTCATGATGGACCTGTCGCAATGCTTCTATGTGAGAATCCCGGTGGTTGCGCAACATCACCAGTTCGGCCAGCAGATCCATGAGTCGCTCAAGCTGACGAGCTTCGACTCGGACGAATGCTTCACCATCAGTATTCGCAGAACTGGTGGTTATTTCTCGTCGAACGGTTGCAGGCACTTCTGCCCGTTTCTCCACATCCCGCGATGAATTCGGAAGCTCTGACGGACCAGACGCCCTGGGAACATCATTCTTTACGCACGGAGCTGTCGTTTGCGAACCCGCAGCAATATCTCCATCCGAAATGCCAATTCGTCGGAGTTGTTCTCTGACAACATCCACGCATTCCAGCAGGTGATCAACGCTGATTTGCTCACCGCTGCCTGATTCAATCCAGCTCTCGACTTCGTGCAGATAATGCGCGAGGTTCGACAGGCCGACGGTTCCTGAGGCCCCTTTCAGAGTATGAAGCTGACGGCAAAAATGGCGAAGGGCATCATCCAGTGGTTCGTTGGCGTCGATCCGCAGAACGGCACCTTCCATTTCACTTAAGCACAATTGAGCGTCGTCGGCGAATGCCGCCGCCATCTCGGGATCATCGATCGAATCGCCGGTTTCTGGTGCCGCCGGAGGATTCCCTGCGGATGCTTTGTACGTCTGTCTCTGGACAGAAGCTGGAGTCACCGCAGAATCAATCTCGATATCAAGATCATTCAGAGTCGCCAGAATTCTGCTCATATCCAGGACCGGAGTCTCAGGTTCCGATGAATTCATTGGGGTGTCCCCGCATAATGATTCATCTCCCACAGAGTCTGCGGGCTCACTCACTTCATGATCGCTGATCTGCCTTCCCGGTGTGTAGCGTTCATCCGCTTCAAGCAAAGCGAGGCATTCTCCCCAGCGCTCATCTGCTTGTTGAGTGATTCCAAATCCTTCCCTGTCAAAGGTCGCTTCATCTGCGATCACAGGCAACACCGTGTCACGACAGAATTCTGCAATTTCCCGAGCTCTGTTGGCATGACCTTCAGCTGACTCCATAAGCTCAGCGACCGAAAGCAAGTCGGCCATCAATGCAGCTGCAGTGAGACGTTCTGCATTTCCGTGCATGGCAGCAAGATCTGCCATCTGAACGAATTCGCTTCGCAGCTCTGAAATGGTCGTCACGGAGAAGTTGGCTTTATCAGACATCACTGGGCGAACTCCCCGGCTGCGACTGCATCCAGAAGATCTGCTGGGCCTGGCGAGTCATCGGATCGCAAACGTCGAATGCCTCGCCGGAGCGATGACGAACGAAGATTGGCGGCGTCTCCTTCGACGAATTGACTAATTGGCGAAAGACCTTCCTCTAGTCCCTCTGCCGATTCCACCAGATCTGTTGCCTTGTTTCGAATCGAATCACTTCGCTCTCCGACTCGACGAGCAATCGAAGAAACCTGCTGCATCGCTCGGACAAGTTCGTGCGTGCGTTGAAGCTGGTCTGTTGTTGCATCTGTAATATGCTTCGATCGATCAGCGGCAGAGGAGGCGACTTTCCGGATTTCTTCCAGCATGCGTCCGGCGGCGGAGACGCGTTGAATTTCCTGCTGGACCTGCTGCTGCTCTTCGCTCATAGCGGACATCGTGTCCTGGGTTTCGCTTTGAATGGCCGCTACCAGCGCCGCGATCTCGCGCGATGCTGTCGCGGTCCGTTCGGCCAGACGACGAACCTCTTCGGCAACGATTGAAAATCCACGGCCCTCCTGACCGGCTCTTACCGCTTCAATCGAAGCGTTTAAGGCCACCATGTCAGTTCTTGCCGACAAATCGCCCATCGTTTCCACGATACTGCTGATTTGTTCCGACTGCTGACGAAGCCCCGTAACCTTCTTTTCGCTGAATGCCACAGTTGTACGGATCTCTTCCATCCCGTGGATCAACTGCTGTATGACCTCCAGTCCCTGCTGAACGCGAGCCCCGACATCTCTGGACGCCTGCGTGGCAACATCGGCATTGCTCCCGATTTCGTCAATTCGAACGGAGAGATCGGCAACCGCCTGGATGGCAGAATCAATTGTGCGAGTTTGCTCCTGTGAGCCTGCCTGTGTGTCTCTCGCGTTACGTGCAATTTCATTGCAGAGCGCGAGTATGGTTCCGATATCACGTGCAGAGGACCGCGACAGCTTGCTGATTGCCTCAATCAGTTCATGGCGATCCGGTGAATTCATCCCATTCGGTGACTGTGCTGCGGGCGAATGACCAAGACAAGTCAGCAACGAATCGACGTCCTGCAGAATTGTACGCTGATGACGCAGCGAGGTCCGCAGGCGATGGACTGTTGCATCAATTTCATTCAAACCGGTTGAGAGAAAGTCGCTGTGGATATCAGACAACGATTTCTCTGCGTCTTTCAGTCCTCGTAACAGCCACCAGTATGCGGCAGCGGCCGGGCCAAGAATTGCAACGACAAGAAGTGTCATGAATGCAATTCTGCTGACACCATCGACCTGAAATCCACAGGCAGCGCAATAACCGGCAACTACCGCAGTCATCAGGTGTGTCGCACATAGGCGAAGTCGGTAACTCATGTTGCTATTCCGTACGATGGAAATGAAACCATATCTTCTGGACGTCAATCAACCTCTGACCGAGTTCTTCAGCCAGCCTCCGCGTACCCCTCAGCCAGCCTGCGCAAGCGTCGATGATCCAGAATCTGTATGACTGCGTCGTCATGAATGCCCCATCCGACAACCAGGCTGCTGTGATCTTCCTCAAAACTTTCCGGAGCATCAGAAACCTCCAGACGCTGCAGGGCGATGACCTCGTCAACGAGTACACCCCACGGACCATCCGTGTCTTCAAGGATCAGCAAAACTTGTTCGTCCTGCATGTCTGATTCGTTCAGCATGCGTTTCAGATTGACAACGGGCACGAACTCACTGCGAACGTGGCACAATCCGGCAAACGCGAGAGGCGAGTGGGGTACACATACCAGTTGCGGCCGTGGCATGACCTCGCGAACATCAGCTGCAGGAAATGCCTGCCATGTGAGTCCGGTGCGGAAAATGCAGTACGAAATGTTTTCTGCCAGCAGAGCGCTGGAAGAACTATGAAGACCTACGGTCATCGTGCTACCTCCGGGATGCCTTGGCAGACTTCAAACGGTTCTCGAGCTGATCGGCCAGTTCTGACAGGCGATCCGTCCCTTCGTTCTGTTCCTTTGATTGCTTGTCCTTGCCACGACGAGCATGGAAAGCCACTCGGAAATAGTCTTCTGTTGACTCCTCCGAAATCTGCACGCCGATGGAATGCACATCGATAGGTTCAGAGTCATCCAGGAAGTCAGAGTCATTCGCGACTTCCACCAACTCAGAGGCAGCGACGACATTCATGGTCTCGTTGCCCGCCCGAACTTCATCAGTTGATGCGGTTTCGTAGTGCCGCGTCTGTGGCTTCTCCCTCAGTTCCGAAACCACGTCCGCAAAAACTTCGTCGTGCAGTTGGGCTCGTGACGATCGTTCTGTCTTTTCCTGTGCTGCGTCGTTTGACGGCACCACTTCGTCATCTTCATTCCACGACAGCTCTTCCAAACGAAGAATCAGGGTGCGCAGCCGCGACCAATCCTCCTCAAAGAAGGATTCCACCTGTTGTTTCCATTCGACGACACGATTCGTCGCATCAGTCCGAGGAAGATCGTTTTGCTTTGTTGAATTCGTCATAGCCGCGCAGTAACCCTGCCTCTAACCTGTTCTACGGGAAAGAGTTGTGACTCCGGACAACGCTGAATTAATTGGTGCCGCCGGAAACGACAACCGAGACATTTGGCCCGTCTCGCCCAAAGAAATGAGCTGATTCATCAACAAGCATAGGTCGACGAATGCAACTTCGTGGGGGGAAATGGGGGAGGATTCAAAAGACCAACATCCCCGCGTTGCCAAAACGCAACATGCCGGTGTCATGGTTTCGCAACGACAGGCTCACCGACACAGAGAATCCTCACACTCCGACGAACGCTTACAACTACGCGCCGGAGGGAGGGCGAACCAGTGAAAGTAGCTGCGGCACGCTGCCAATGCGGCGAAGCAGGGCCAGTGCAGCGACTCAGGCAGCAGACTATTTCTCGCGAAAGTTCGCAGCGCGAGGTTCGTTCGATACAGGCAGGTCGATACCGGATGGTGGCAGCATCAGTCGGGTCGCGGCGGGAACCTTGACGTTGGGCACAATCCGAAGGCTGGCATCGGCCACAGCATCGGACTGGGGCGACGAATGCAGCGTTGAAAGTTCCTGACGCACTTCAGCCAGCCTCTGCTGGGCCATGATCATGGTTGGATCGTGCGAGAGCGCTTTCATGAAGTCCTTTTCGCACTGGCGGAGCATTGCTTCGTACCGCAGGACGCCCATCGTGTAGTCAGCAGTTGCCGCTCCGGCGGTAGCACGCAGATACTGGTCTGCCGCCAAAATATCACCCGAACGAGCGATCGCTTCTGCAAGTCGCAAATGAAGCTCGCGATTGGATGGGTCTGTCGTTGAGGCGGCGGCGAGAATTGCTGCGGCACTCTTCCATTCGCCCCGATCCGAAAAGGTCTCGGAAAGTCGAATTGCAAGATCTGGCTGACGCGACGCCAGTTCCTGCATCAGAAGGAAAGACCGGGAAGAGTCGGTCGATGATTTAGCGAAAAGATCCTCCTTCAATTCCGCATTCTGACCAGCCGTCGGATCGTTCGTACTGAGAGCAACCTGCATTTGCATGGCTTCCGGCAGTCTTCTCGCTCCCGCTCCGTCAACGACCACACAATTTGGAAGGTCCGCTCGTAGCCGTCTTACACCTGCGGCCGTAATTCTGGTATCGATGATGCTAAGGCCCTTCAGAGTCCTGGCACGCGTCAAATACGGTACGCAGTCATCCGAAACAGACGTCGAATTCAATGCCAGGAATTTAAGAGATTCCAGTTTCAGCAGTTGAACGACGCACTCATCGTTGGTTTCGGTCTTTGAAAGATCCAGTAGCTGAAGGTTTGGCAATTCATCCAGCAGAGAAATGCCCCTGGCAGTGATTGATGTGCCTTTTAGTTTCAGCGATTCGATCGTTGCTAATTTGCAGACTTCTCGCAATCCCGCATCAGTGATTCTCGTTCCGGTCAGATCAAGATTCTTCAGCCCGGTAAGCAATCCAATGCCCGACAGCTGACGGTCGTCGACTTCGGACAATGACAGGTCCACAACTTCGGGCGACCCCTGTTTGTTGAGTTGAACAACGGCCTTCAACTCTCGCAGATGCTCGACGTATTCCACCTCGGATCGGAACGTCTGGTTACCTTCGTTTGCCGATTCGAATGGGATCAGGAGCTGAGCATCCGGCGAAGTGTCTGCTGATTCAGCGGAACTGCTGAAAGGAGCCGGTGGGGGATCGACCTCGTACGGCGAAGTGGGCGGCGCGAGCTGGGGTTCTGCTTTTTCGTTCAGCAGGCTTGTTGCACCCAGCTCGGGGAGTTGCGTTTCGGGATTGGATTCCGTAACAGAGACGGCCTGACTCACAGGAACCGCGACGTGTTGGTGTGCCCGAATTCGTGATGAAGAGGTTGACCGACAACCTGCGACGATCGTCAGAAAACAAACCAACAGCACAGTAAACTGAAGCCGGGGGCAGCAAGTCTGTTTTGGAATTGGAATGAGAGATTGATCCATCCGTGAAGACCTTTTTTGCCTTCCACATCCTTCGTGGAAAGAATTCGCCAATCTGGTTTGGGTCCACTCTAGATTCGACGGATTGTTGCGTGGAAATAGAATTAACAGCTGTTGGCGTGAAAGGAATGGCAACAACTGTGCCCAGTCGTTCCGAAAGGTCCGGTCTCGACGTTCGTGGCGTTTGATGGACTTGTTTCGTCGGTATGGCTCGAGACAGAAGACAACATGGGGATTCCGTCCAACCTGACGGGATAAGCCGAACAATCAGAACGATCGTTGGCATCCATGTATTCGATTTGATCCCGATGGAAGCTGAATTGATTCGTAGCTGCGGATCACATCTGCTGTTTTGCAACAGATGATCAAATGACGGCAAATCGGCGGGCTATCTTCTGACGGAGGGGTCTGGTTGAGTTCATGATCCCGCGCATTCCATCCTTCCTCAGAAACCAGGCATGCAGAATGTATTCGCTGCTGCTACTTCTTCAATCCGCTCTCATCGGTGCCTCAGATTCCAACGATCTGCAGGTAACTCTGCACATCCGGGAGAATACCAAAGCCGGCAGCATGATTGGTTTTCCCGCAACGGCCGAGAAACATGGGGAGAAATACGCCGACTATCGGATTATCGAAGGCAACCAACTGGGACTCTTTCAGATTGACGCAGCCTCCGGCGCCATTTCAGTCGCACAGGAAGGACTCGATTTTGAGTCGACGCCACACTGGCGACTTGTTGTGACCGCATCCCCCATTCCGACGTCTGGAACAAAAGAGAACACCCCGCCTTCCCTGGAAGAACAATTCATCGCATCCGTCGGTGAATCAGTTCCGACCGAACGACTGGCTGTTCAGCTTGGACAGCGCATCAGGTCCGTCGTTGACATTCGGGTCGACGACGAAAACGAACGGCCTGAGATCGCCGACCAGTATTTCCGTGTCCCGGAAGGCAGCTTCGCTGGTACTGTGGTCGGGCTGATTCAGGCCAGGGATACAGATACCCGTGACACACTGAATCTTCGACTGCTGAAAACTCCCGTCGTCTGGCCGTTTGAACTCGGTGAATCCGGTAAGCTCTTCATTTCCGATCCTTCCCAGCTGGATTTCGAATCCCAGTCAACTTTTCGATGTCAGGTCGAGGCCCGCGATTCTGCCGGGCTATCGGCGTTGGCATGGCTGACGATCGATGTTACTGACATTAATGAAGCACCTTTGGCTTCATCCAGCAGCACATTACTGGTCGACACTTCGAATGCTGGAGTGCGACCATGGTCGCATCGCCTTTCAGTGATGGATAATGACTGCGACGACACCATTACCTATGAATTGATTCACGATCCAACCGCAGGTGGATTTGAACTCGACTCCGAAACTGGTGAGCTGACATTGATCGATACCAACGCCCTGACGGCATTCAGCAGCACAGCCTGCGAACTGCAGATTCGCGCCATGGACGCCAGTGGCGCGCAGGTTCGTTTTCTTCAGTCGGTTTCATGGAATTCGCCGACAAATTCGACCGTGCCAATCTCAGCCCCGGCAGAATCGTCGCTTTCCATCACACCGACGAGGCTCTTGACCCTGGCTTTGTTCGCAGTATTGACGACCGTTGCATCCTTCATCTTTCTCGTCTTCATGCTCTCCGGCGATCGAAAGGGAGGGCCATCGCCGCTCGTACGCTGGTTCACTGGCAGGAGAAAAGCGTCTGGTATTCCGGATTCATCGAGTGCAGAAGAACTCGTTGCCGTCGTGGCAGGGATGGATTCCTGCGAGGACGAATCGCAGATTCTTTTACAGGTCCAGGCACTTCAAAACGAACTCCGGAACGCAAGAACCGACGCCGCCAAAGAGCGGGAACAAAGGGATCGAGAAATCTTTAAGCTGCTGCACCAAATGGACTGCCTGCACCGAGAGAATGAACGTCTTGCAGAAGAACTGCGGCTGTCGCAGATTCGCCTGGATGAGTCCTGGCCCGAGAATGAGGCAATCGGCGAACTCAAGGCGCAGATTCAACAGCGCAATGAACTGATTGCTGCATTGCGGCGAAAGCTGGACGAGATTTCAAATACTGAACTCGGTGAAGAGAGGGCACGATTAGTTAGTGAGTCCTGTGATCTGGCGGAACCATGGGAGCGTGATCCTGACTCCGATCAAATTGTTGTGGAAGAAATCCCGCAGCTTGACCTGTCAGATGAAGATACCGTGATGGCCAGATTCTGTGATCAGATCGCAGCCATCACGTGCGTTGATCTGAATTCAGACACAAATTCGGATGGAGTTGTTCAGGGTCGGCAGAAAATCAGGACCCGGGAACCGGATCTTGACCAGCCAATTTCTTCATTCGTTGCAGAAGAACCGGACGTCCCGGAGGACACCTTCACTTCGATGAATCTCACCGACACCTCCGCAACTGCTGTCGCAACACCGCCCGCCCTGAAGCCTCCACAAAAGAAACCGCGGCCGATAGATAACGACAGTTATGTCGAACGGGTCCTTGCGAAATACCCCCGTCGCCCCGTCGACGCTGTCACGCACAGCGGCAGTGGAGATGCTCTGACGAATGCCAGATCGCATGCCGATGCAGATCTCGCAATTCTGCGGCAGGCTGCTCTGGAGGCTTCAAGGAATGGAAAGTCGCTGCGAGCAATCTGGCTGGGAAAACGTGCGATGTTTATCCGGAACGCGATCATGCTTGTCACCATGACGTGTCTGGTTGGATCGACATTCGCTCGACTTGCTCAGGTAACTTCAGATCTCTGGGCGATTACCGCAAGTGGACTCATTCTCATCGCATCGATCGTGGAATACGCCGTCTCCACTGTCATGAATCGCCGAAGCAGCGCGAACTGAGAATTGGGCTGACAACGGCATCAGCCCGTGAAACCCATGTCGAGGAGCTGTCACCGAACTCCGCCAGAAGGCGAAGTTCAGGATGCCAGCTCACCCGGCCCGCAGGTCCATCGCGACCGCCGCTCAGGTTCCGCTGATGCTGACGGAGATTGGCAATCATTGATCGACGTCGAATGCGCTTGGGGCCGCCGATTTCTGTACCAGTCACTGGCGGCATTTCAGGTATGGGTCTGCCCGCAGGCTTTGGACTGGATGGCAGCGTTTTCGATATCCAATGCGACCGCTGAACTGTATCCATTGAAGTCTGCGTCTTTGATCACGATCATCCGGTGGGAGTTTTGGAACGCATCGAGTCCCGCATGCGCATCGATCGCACATGTCACTTGGGCAGGATATTCAAATTAATTTCAGGTAACGCTATGAAAAGAATTGTACTCTTCCGACTGCGAACCCTCGTCATTACCTCAGTCCTTCTCACCTTAATTGGTGCCACAACTGATTTCGCCCGGGCAGAAGAAGATGGAAAGTTGCGAATCATCTGCTTTGGAGCCCACCCTGATGACGCAGAGTACAAGAGCGGTGGAACGGCAGCTCTGTGGGCTTCGATGGGACACCATGTCAAACTGGTCTCTGTGACAAACGGCGATATCGGACACTGGCAGATGGCAGGTGGGCCACTGGCCAAAAGGCGAACAGCCGAATCAGCTGAGGTTGCAAAACGCCTGGGTGTTACTTCTCAGGTCCTGGACATCCATGACGGCGAACTACTACCAACACTCGAAAACCGGCGGCTGATTACCCGATTAATCCGGGAGTGGAACGCGGACATCGTCATCGCGCATCGCCCATGGGATTATCACCCCGATCATCGATACGTCGGCGTGCTCGTACAGGACGCCGCTTATATGGTGACGGTGCCGTTCTTCTGTCCGGACGTCCCGCCGCTGAAGAAGAATCCCGTATTTCTCTACAGCAGTGACCGCTTTCAAAAGCCCTACTCTTTCGAAGCTGACATCGCCGTTTCACTGGATGAAGTATTCGAAAAGAAGGTCGACGCATTGATGGCACTGGAATCACAGACCTTCGAAGGTGGTGCTTTAGGATCAGAAGAATCGACTGTGAATGCACCGCCTGCCTCGCAGCCGGAATTGCGCCGGGCATGGCTGCGAGAGCGATGGGACCGAAGACAGTCAGATGAAGCAAATCGGTTCCGCGAGGCCCTGCTGAAATGGTACGGCGACGAGAAAGGTTCAACGATCAAATACGCGGAAGCATTTGAGATCTGTGAATACGGCCGGCAACCCAGCTCGGCGGAGATCAAGCAGTTGTTTCCATTCCTGCCCCAGTAACCTTGTCACCTCCGGATCGGGACTTCAGGAAGTTTCCGCTTGTGCTGCAAATCAAACAATCCAGGCGTCGCGGCAGATTTGGCTGCGATCACCCGTGAACCGGATGACGGCTGAACGTTAGTTCGATTCACCCAGCGCAGACACTTCCTGTGGTTCGTCCTGGCGTATGTCCAGAGCACGGAATGCATGCTCGACAACCCTGCGGTCGTACTCCTGCGGCTGGACGGATCTGGCCATGTTGTGTTTCGCCTTTTCGACGGTCCACAATTCGCTGTGCTCTCCAACGGTCGAGTGCAACGCCGCTGCAACCTCTTGTGTGACGTACGAGTCACGCTGCCCCGAGATCAGCAGCACAGGGGTTTCAGAGAGTCCGCTCGCTTCATCTTCGAGATGAAGGTAGCGACAGTGACGCCTCTTTTGACTGACCTGTATCCCCTGACGAAGGGCGATTCGGATGTGCCACCAGGGCAACAAAGCGTAAAGCCAGCCGGGGATCACTAACCGCACGAAGCGATTAACAAAGTGGTGCATCATCGGCAGTGTACCGAACGCGCTGTCGGCGATCACTGCACGAATTCTCGGGTAGCGACTACCAGCAATCAACGCGGCAACACCACCTCGGCTCACGCCGAACGCGAGCAGTGGCATCGTGCTGAATTCCGGATCTGATTCGATGAATTCAAGAACTGCTTCCACGTCCTGCATTTCGTAATCAGTGATCCAGTGAATCGGGCTGTAAGCCGGATCACAGTCACTCTCACCCTGATTGCGAAAGTCAAAGCCAAGCACAGCAAAACCATTCTGGAGCAGCCCTTCGCAATAGCGTGAAGCCATCCAGTGATTGCCGTTTAGTTCCGGAAAGAAAATGACCAGACCGTGAGGCGCATGATCCTGAGGCCAGAGCAGGCTACCGGACAGAGTTAAGCCGCTGGCGGAATGAATGCTCAGCCTTCGAGCGTTTGGGTTTTCAGCCGCGGTGGTGACATTGAATGGCGGAACGTTCTCGAACATGTCCGCGATCCGAAACTTTGCGTACTTGCGCAGCAGGAAGTCCAGAAGAATGACAACGGCAGCGGATATCAACAGTATCCAGATCAACGGAACACTCCGCCAGAATCTTACCGAATTTGCTCAGGTCCCCACGTGAGAACCGGTTACCCGGGAACATTCCCCGGAAGGCATGTACCGATTCTTCATCGACACGAAGCCACCCGACCGAGGAACAATCTCAAGGACAGAATAGTCAGGATGGGCAATTCTTGCCGCTAACCTTCAAATCCAGCAATAATCAGTGAGACGTTTTGACCGCCGAAACCAAAACTGTTCGACAGAGCCGCTTTAATCCGCACGTCCCGTGCGAAATTCGGTATGTAGTCGAGATCACAATCCGGATCAGGAGTGGAATAGTTGGTTGTAGGGGGCAAGACACCATCTCGGATAGCCAGCAGGCACGTTATCGCCTCAACGCTGCCTGCCGCCGCAATCAAATGGCCCATCATGCTCTTAATACTCGAAATTGGGGTTTTCCAGGCATGGTCGCCGAGCCCCCCCTTAATTGCCATCGTTTCGACCTGGTCGTTGACTTTTGTGCTTGTCCCGTGAGCATTCACATAACCGATTTCTTCAGGATTAATCTCCGCATCGGCCAGCGCCATCCGAATGCAGCTAATGGCACCGCGACCTTCAGGATGAATGTCGGTAATACGGTACGCATCAGCAGAAGAGCCGTAACCGCGAATTTCGCCGTAGATCCGTGCGCCGCGTTTCTTCGCATGTTCGAGTTCTTCCAGAATCAGCATTCCGGATCCCTCCCCGAGTACAAATCCATCCCTGGTATAGTCAAATGGTCTGGACGCTGTTTCTGGCGAATCATTTCGCTCCGACAGAGCGGTCAGAAGATTGAAACCAGTCAAACCGAATGGGTGAATCATGCTGTGGGCTCCCCCCGACAACATCACATCAGCATCATTCCGCCGGATAATTTCCGTTGCCTCGCCGATGGCCTGACTGGACGCAGCGCATGCCGTCAGACAATTGAGGTTGGGTCCCTGGGCGTTGAACAGGCTGGACAGGTGGGCCGAAGGCATGTTGGGCTCCAGCTCCAGCTCAAACCGAGGGTTCATGGTTCGCATGAAGTCTGCTGTGAATTGTTGAGGATCAACAACTCCATCTTTCTGCGAATCGGCCACGAGACTCAGGAACTGAAGGAAGTCCTGCTGCCCCTCACCAGCGCCAAGATAAATACCGAAACGAGCAGGGTCCAGATTCTGGCAATCCTGAATTCCCGAGTCGTTTACAGCCTGAGTTGCCGCGCCAATGGCAAACCGAATATTCCGACCACAGTCCACAAACCGTCCGGGGTCGTCAACAATTGAGTCAAAGTCGAATCCGCGAACCTCCGCGGCGAATTTTGTGGGGAAGTGCGACGCATCAAAGTGGGTAATCTTGCCAACGCCGTTCTTCGATTCCCGCAACGACCGCCACATCTCGTCCACTGTGTTCCCAACCGGGGTCACACATCCGATACCGGTGACAACAACTCGACGTTTCATTCGAAGTTCTCCGCAGCGGCTTCACGCTGCCTTTGTTTGAAGTTGGCCCCAGGCGATATCCATGAATCCCAACGCGATCAAATCGTCTACAACCTAATCTGCTTTGCCAACAGTCAGGATATCAAGGAGGTTCATACGGAAGACGAAATTCTTCTGATCAATTCGACTCAGCTGCGGATCATCGGACGACAAATGCACGAAGACGATTTCGCCTTCTGCAATCAGGCGATCAGAAACGGTGGCAGTGACGGTAACGCTGCCGCCTTCGACTCTTGCATCCTGCAAATGAGCCTCGTAGATCAACTGATCGCCCGGACTGGCCCAGCTGTGGAACGTCATCCTGGGAACTTTCGCCAGAATAACATTGTGTTCGAACTGAAAATGCTCACCGAGCAGAATTCCGCCTGTTTGCGCCATTCCCTCAATCATCAGCGACGCTGGCATGACAGGGAACCCCGGAAAGTGGTCGTGCATGTGCTCTTCGGAAAGAGAGATATTCTTGACCGATCGCGCACGCTTGCCGGATTCGAATTCGATGAATCGATCTACCCAATACCACCGCATGAAGAACTCCCCGCCGACGGCTTGACACTGGTTTGCCAAGGGACCCTGACGGAACAGCTTCGGATCGAATTGCTCCGTTTGAAAAGAAGAAAGCCGCCAACCCGGAAGCAGGACGGCCCTTCGCAACCCGGGACTCGGGCCGATCGGAAGGATACCGATCGGCCTGCGTCGCGTTCACAGCCTAGGACAAACGTGCCGCGACAAATTTGCACATCATGTCGACGGTAAACAGATCCTGAATCTTTGCAACCTGTGGATCGGCAGCGAATGCGTCCACGTCTGCATGAGGCATTTTTTCTCGCAACGCAGCGATACCTTCCGGAGTGACTTTGCCGTCCAGAATGAAGCCTGAGTCGGCAGATGCCAGATTTTCGGGGAACAATTCACCCCGCGGAATCTTGATATCGAATGTCTTCTCGAGGCGGAAGACGATATCAAGGAAGTCGATCGATTCTGCTCCAAGGTCTCCGATGAGCGTCGCACCAGCGGTGACTTCGTCGTCGTCAACTCCCAGAGCATCGACCAGTGTTTCCCGGACCTTGTCAAAGATTTCGTCAGCAGAAGGCATTGAGTAAATTCTCCATCGACCAATCCGTCTTGGGATTGATTCCGGCGGTCACCAGAAACCCAGCAGTACTGATTCGGACTGGCGACCGTCCCCGATTCAGCGACCCATTTATTTTGTCGGAAGCAACCATTTTCCCCAATGGCTATTCCCGAATCATCCACATTGTTGCCAGAGACCGGGATCAGGTCCAGCGGTCTCGATCCCTCCACACGAATATCTCGTGAAGAGAGACCGATTCAAAAGCCGGCGGGAAATCTGTGCGGACCTGAAAGGCTGGCCCGAAAACGATCAAATTCCCCCCAAAGTCAGCCCGCCATCGACTTTCAGGATTTGCCCCGTCACGTACGATGATTCATCAGCCGCAAAGAAAAGGACGGCATTGGAAATGTCGTCCGGCAATCCCAGTCGGCGTACGGGAATTTTCTTCTTTATTTCCGCACCGGCAGCGTTCACCACCGCTTCGGTCATGTCCGTCTCAATAAACCCGGGCGCGACCGCGTTTGCAGTGACCCCACGTCTGGCAAGCTCAGTTGCAATGCAGCGGGTGAAACCCTCAACACCTCCCTTGCTGGCAGCATAGTTCGCCTGACCCGGGTTTGAGACGTCAGCCGCGACACTGGACATATTAATAATACGGCCGTACCTCTGAGACATCATTTGACGTGTCGCTGCCTGACAGAAGTTAAAAACGCTGGTCAGGTTCGTATCGATCACATCCTGCCATTGCTGCGCATCCATTGTGGCCAACAGTCCATCACGAATGATACCTGCGTTGTTGACAAGAATTTCAAGCTTTCCCCACTTTTCGATGATATCCGCAACGACCTTGTCAGCCGCTTCCTTCGATCGAACGTCCGCCTGAATCGCCCATGCCTCGTGCCCCTTCCCGGCCAGACCCTGAACGACCTCTTCCGCAGCGGCAGAATTGGAATTGTATACGAACGCTACCTTCGCACCGTTCTCAGCCAGCTTTTCGACAATTGCTCGCCCAATTCCGCGGCTTCCACCTGTCACAAGCGCAATTCTGCCCTGAATACTCATCAATAAAAGTCCTTGCAAAAACTACTCTGAAAAACCCTGAAGCTGTGCGTAGAGATCGCGCATTGCGGCCAGCACCCGACGGTCGTTATCAACCAACTGCGGATTACGATCTGCGAGGTTTGCCTTGGAAAGCGTGATTCTCGCACTGACAGCAGAGTTGCCATTGACGGTCCCACTGGCCATGAACTCGGCCTTTTCCCCGTCGTTCTTCCTGAAAGTCGCCGAAACCTCAAGGGTTTGACCGGGCTTCAGAAAATTGTTGAATTTGACTGCTCTCGCCTGTTGAAGCAGAAGAACACTGTGCGAAAAATCGTCCGTGACTCGGGTCAGCCAGGCGCACGACTGAACCAGGGCTTCCACCATCATCACGCCCGGCAGGATAGAGAAACCCGGAAAGTGATCCTGAAGATACTCTTCCGCAAGCGAAACGTTCTTTAGAGTGCTGATCGATTCACCAGCCTTGAGTTCTCGGATTCGGTCGACGAGGCAAAATCGCATGGAGCAGTGGCCAATTCAGGGCTCGGTTGGACGCAGGGAAGACATTCTCGTCGGTGGTTTGCGGCACCAACCTGAGGATTTCGGGGATTTCTCATGGTATTCGTCGCGGCAGATGGTACCGCTGAGCCCCGATTTCCACAAACACCCCAGAATCTCAACTGTTCAGAAGAGTCAAATTGTCGGACAAGAATCGTGATTTCCCATATTCCGAACAACAATCGCCCTGCTGGAATCTCCCACCGGATCGAATAAAATCCCGCAGGTTGCATATTTTCTGCAATCGAGCCTGGTTTTGCATAGCCCCGCTGCGCTCAATTACTAAGAACGCCTTTCTTCGGCAAATTCCAACCAGGCGCACTATCGCCCCCAAACGCATCTTATTATCGGAACTGTTTATTTTTTCCAGTTTATGTTTCCATCCGGCAACGCACCTGGTTAGTTTCTGCGCATAATTGAGGCACCTTGGGTAATGTGCGAGGGATCTATCCTTTGCACGATGGCTGAGAACAACTTGTAAGTGGCTGAGGCGTGTCAGCTGCAGAATCCTGTGTAAGGATCTTGGGTTTACTGGAGGAGTTTAAAGGTATGCGTTTGTTTTTGTCACTCGCAGCAGCTGTTCTGATGACAGCTTCTGCACAGGCTGGTAGCTGTTGCGGCAGCAAAGTCAGCTCATGTTGCTCTGCCCCTTGTGCATCAAGCTGCAGCCCATGTGGCGCCAGCTCGTGTGGTTCAAGCTGCGGATCAGCAAGCGCTTGCGGTGCTGTATCATCATGTGGTGCTGCACCTGCATGCGGCACATGGGAAACAGTTGAGCGAACTGTCATGGTTCCTCAAACCGTTACCGAAACACGAACTGTCACTGTCAATGTTCCTGTCACGGAAGAGCGACAGGGCACACGAACCGTTTGCAAGACGGTTTACGACGAAGTTGCTCAGAACTACACCGTTAAGGTGCCAGTTCAGGAGCAGAAGACCGGCACTCGAACTGTTTGCAAGACTGTTTGGGAAGACCAGACATCTGAGTACACAGTGATGGTTCCACACACTGAAGAGCGAAGCGGCACACGAACTGTCTGCAAGACCGTTTGTGAAGACGTTGAGCAGTCTTACACAGTGATGGTTCCACACACTGAAGAGCGAAGCGGCACACGAACTGTTTGCAAGACTGTTTGGGAAGACCAGACATCTGAGTACACGGTCATGGTTCCTCACACTGAAGCCCGCACTGGCACACGAACTGTTTGCCACACTGTTCCTGTCACCAAGACTCGAACAGTCTGTCAGGATCAGGGTCAC
>JAGQQE010000104.1 GCA_020426345.1 Planctomycetaceae bacterium | reverse complement strand
CGGAGATCAACGGTCCAGCGTTTGCCGTTTCATTTCGCCCGGATGAAAAACAGGTTGCAGTGGCAGGATTTGATGGTCAGATCAGACTGTTCGATAGTGAATCGGGTACGCTGCAGAAGACTTTTTCATCAGCCCCAATCCTCGAAGTCAGCGCGACGGCTTCGCGTTAGTTTTTGGCAATGATACGAACACGGAGAGGCTTATTCATGCAATTAGTTCTTGTCAGAGCGTTGATCATTGCAGCGGTATTCACGCAGTCATCCACCGTTTGGGGGGAAGCCAGCGAGGAATCCGAGCGTGTTTTCAAATCGATCGAGGTTTACCCCGAACGACTGGAGTTGTCTTCTATCCGTGATGCGAGACGTCTGCTGGTCACTGGAGTGACGGAGGACGGTCAGCGAATTGACCTGACTCTTAAGTCGATGTTTCGAGTGGAAGGGGATTGCTGCCAGCTTGATGGGGACGGATACATCAATCCATCGTCAGCAGGTGAAGGAAGCATTGTGGTTGAAGTCGCCGGGATTCAGGCGGTGGTGCCGGTGAAAGTCGCTTCAGCTGAGCCTGTGGCGGTTGATTTTATTCGTGAAGTCAATCCTGTCCTTGGAAAGGCTGGATGCAACCAGGGGACCTGCCACGGTTCGCAGAGTGGAAAGAATGGGTTCAAGCTGTCTTTGCGTGGCTACGATGCCTTATACGATTACCGAGCGCTTGTGGACGATATTTCCGGCCGCCGTTTCAATCGGTCCGTGCCAAACCAGAGTCTGATGCTGCTGAAGCCCACGCAGGGGGTTCCTCATGAGGGCGGGTTTCTGTTCGATGAACAATCCCGTTATTACAAGCTGATTGAGCAATGGATCGCCGAGGGCTGTCAGTTTAATGAGCAGGCTGCCCGAGTGACTGGAATTGTCGTCTACCCACCAACGCCACTTCTGCAGTCGAGCGGCGACGAACAGCAATTGAGCGTCATTGCAACCTATGCCGATGGCACCAGCAGAGACGTGACGCGTGACGCTGTTTTTGAAACAAGTAATTTTGAAGTGGCGACAGTTTCAAAATCAGGCCTGGTCAGGGCCGTCCGTCGGGGCGAAGCGGCAGCACTTGTGCGGTATGAAGGACACTACGCAGCAGCTCCGGTCGCTATCCTCGGGAACAGAGACGGCTACGAATGGAACGAGTCTGCAGAACTGAATTTTGTTGATGGTTTTGTCAACGCCAAGCTGCAGCGTATGAAAATCCTTCCTTCCGAACTTGCCGACGACGCCAGCTTTCTCCGACGCGTTTCGCTTGATATCGCGGGGATTACTCCGACTCAGGAACAGACGCTCGCATTCATCAATGATCCAGCCGAACGCACCGAAAAGCGACGAAAGAAAATCGACGAACTCCTGAATCACCCGGGGTATGTGGATCACTGGACATTGAAATGGAGCGACCTGTTACTGGCTCGCCGCAAGGCAATTACAGAACGCGGCGTTTGGGCGTTTCGAAACTGGATCCGAAACGCAGTCGCCACAAATCTTCCATACGACAAGTTCGCTTCCGAATTGATCCTGGCGTCGGGAAGCACGATCGAGAATCCGGCGGGGAACTATTATCGCATTGCCCGTGAGCCAAAACTGGTCATGGAGAACATGACTCAGGTGTTCCTTGGCACTCGATTCAATTGCAACCAGTGTCATGATCACCCATTTGAACGGTGGACACAGCGGCAATACTACGAGCTGGCCGCCTACTTTGCGGAAGTTGGCCGTAAGCCGGCAGCAGATGGCGATGAAATCATTTATACACGGGCAACGCCCGAAGCTGTGATTAACCCCGATACTAATCAGCCAGCTTCTCCCCAGTTTCCATTCTTGCACAGTGGGGAGGTGGAATCGGATGGTTCGCGGCGAAAGCAACTGGCACAGTGGCTGACAGCCGATGAGAATCCCTATTTCGCTCGCAGTGCAGTCAATCGCTACTGGAGCTACTTCTTCGGTCGTGGCATCATTGATCCTGTTGACGACATCCGGGCAAGTAACCCGGCGTCCAACCCTGAGCTTCTGGACGCACTGACGAAAGATTTCGTTGAGCATCAATATGACCTGAAACGGCTCATCCGCCTGATTTGTAACTCGGCTGCTTATCAGCGAAGTCTCGAAACCAACAAGTGGAATGAAGATGACAACGCCAATTTCTCTCATTCATCACCAAGACGATTGACTGCGGAGCAGTTATATGACGCCATTATGCAGGCCACGGGAGCTCCAAGAAACCTGCCAGGCGTACCCGCGGGATTTCGCGCAGCGCAGTTGCCGGACCCTCAGGTCGAAGTTGCATTTCTTGACATGTTTGGTCGACCTCCACGAGAACTGCCATGCGAATGCGAACGCAACAGCGATGTCAGTCTTTCGCAAACACTGAACATGATTAACGGACCGACCATCAGTGATGCAATTATCCATCCCAACGGCGTCATCGCCCGGACGATGGCATCGGGGGCAGACAACAAGGAACTCGTCAGGACCATTTACCTGTCGACGCTTTGCCGCCTGCCGGCAGATTCAGAGATGGAGAAGTCATTGGCGTACTTTGATTCCGTAGGGACACCGCGTGAGGCCGCCGAGGATTTAATGTGGGCTCTGATTAATAGTCCGGCTTTCCTTTTCAATCGATAGATTTGATGCAATTCATTTCATCCGATAATGCTCCGTTTGTTCCTGCATCCCACGAAGATCAGGAGAGGCCGGGAGTGCTGAAACGTGTGATTGCAACTCGGAGCGTGTTTCAGCAAGGGCATGTGCAGATGCTGAACTGGGCCCGACTTCCGGCCGGGGCGTGTTTCCGACCACATTATCACCAGGATATGCAGGAAGCGTTTGTTCTGGTGAGTGGGCGGGTTCGTATGACAGTTGCGGACACATCGGTTCTAATGGAACCAGGTGACACGGTGATCGTGGATCCCGGTGAAATACATCGGATGACGAGCGAATGGGAAACAGATTCCGAATATCTGGTCTTCGGAATCTCTGCCGGAAAGAACGGGCAAACAATTGTCGTTGACTGATCTCGCGACGTTTTGATTTTGTTTCACAGATTTCCTGTGCTCTGCATCAGAGATCGATCACAATTCTGCAAAGCGCGCGGGGCGGGATATCCAGCTGAAGCGTGCAGGTTGACGGAAGTGCAAACGCTTTCTACGCGGGAGTTGATTGAATGGCCCTTGTTGCGAATCCACAGCGAGACGACGTGCGTCTTCACCGGTCTGTTATGCTGACCGTCATGGCGCTGGTATTGTTTTTCTATTCGTTTTGTCCGTCTCTTTCGGCCGGTTCAGCCCCGCTGGATGTGAAGTTGCAACAGGCAATTCAGTCCTGGCAGGCAGGTGATTTGGGGACGGCCATGTCTCTGGTCGAAGAAGCAGCCAGCGCGAAGTCAGTCGATCCCCGCGTTTGGTATCTGCGTGGTGTGCTGGCGACGCAAATGGGGGCCGATGGCGCGGAAGATTTTGCGAGAGCCGCGAGACTTGAAGTGGCACAAAGTTCGACTCGCCTGATCAATCCATTGCTCGAACACGTACAGGGGGACGTTCGGGCGGCCATCGAATCGGCGCGGCGAACGGCAAAAATCAGCATTGCTGCAGACCCTGATCGTGCTGCCGCGGCGATTGATTACCGAAATGCGATGGAAGCATTGAGCCAGCAGAATGTTGCCGATGCACTTGCGGCATTCGATCGTGCCATCGAAAAGGATGGCAGCGATGCGAGATTTCACTACATGAGAGGTGTGGCACTTGTACGATCAGGGCGGACGGATGAGGCGAAGGATTCGTTCCGCAAAGGTCTCGCGCTGGAGAACAGCTACGACCAGGTGATGTCCGTCAACCGTGTTCTGGCCGGTGTTCAGGGTGAAGCCCGTCGAATGATCGAAGAAACTGAGGTCAGCACTGGTGATTCACTGCTGACACGGCAAACGAAACAACGGCAGGTCATCGCGGAATATCAAAACTTTCAGCGGCAGCTGCAGGTTGCAGACGCTGCTCAGCGGGAACAGTTAATGGCCGCAGCGGAGACCTCGAGGCGAGCAAGAGAAGAAGAAGCGGCAAAACAGATTCTGGCTGCCGAAAAGGAAATGGCATCGCTGGAGGCCTTCCGACAGGCGGCTGAAGCTGAGGCGAAAACGGTCATTGAACCTCCTGTTGCGCCCGTGGCTGAACCCAAACCGACCGTGCCTCCGATTCCGAAAGGGAATCCATTCAGTAGTCCCACTAATCCCGGAGGACTAACGGCAGAATTGCCAGAGAAACCGTCGAATCCATTTTCACAGGCCATTGCCGCCACAACCGTTGACACATCGTGGCTGGCCCCCCAGTCTGAATTGCTCTTCACAGCTCGCATGTCGGACATTCTGAACAGTTCGTTCGTTTCGCCGCTTCTGAGCCGGCCGGATGTCCAGGATGGTCTGAAGAAACTGGAGGAGCAGCAGGGGCTGCCGTTGATGGAAGTCGAGTCGATTACCGGAGGAATGGGCGATGTCATGACAAAGGTCATGGGCATGTTCATGAATGCAGGGAATCCGGCAGCTGCTGCGGCTCAGTTCGCTAACAACCCGACAGCGATCAATGTCGTTCACATGAAGTCGGATTTCGATCTGAAGGCTTTGGCGGCCAGTAAGGGTTACGCAGAATTCACACACGGAAATTTCACCGGATACCAGTTGCCAAAGCCTGAAGTTCCTGCGGGGATGAATATTGACCTTCCTCAAACAGCGATCTGTCAGGTCGATTCGCGAACGCTGCTCACAGGCAGCATGGACGCACTGAAGGCCGCCCTGGATCGTGGCAAAGGTGAAAGTACGCTGACTCAGTTCGCTTTTGCACCAAAGAACGCGCAGGCTTCACTAGCGTTTACAACGCCGCTTCTCGCCGGCCTGTCAGGCAACATTCCGCAGTTGCCGCCAAGCTCTCCCCCACCGGCCGCTGCCGTTGCAAATGCTCTGCGGGGCAAGGTGCAGGGGATTGCGTTGGGTTTCAGATTTTCGAATTCATTGGATCTCGACATCAGTGTGTTGCTGACGGAAGCAGCGGCGGCTTCGGATGCTGTCCCCCACTTGACCGCATTGCTTCAGATGGCGCAGCAGGTTTATACAGTCACGCCACAGGGACGCAGCGCAGTGCCTGGCTTGCTTCAGCCTGTAGCAGATTCTGCAGTACAAAGCTTGAAAGCCAGTGCTTCTGAAAGTGTGTTGACCGTCTCTGTGTCTGTCCCCGGCGATTTGGTCACAATTCTTAATGAACATCCGGAGCTACTGCCCAGCCCTCCCGGCGGACCGGGATTGCCCGGCGGCCCTGGATTGCCTGGTGGTCCGCGGAGCGGCAATGGATTTCCTGGTTCAGGGACTCCTCCTTCGCCGTCTGGCAACTAAGCGGCACCATTCGTTGTCTCCCATACCAGGCCCGGCCGACTTGAATCGTAGGACACTGTCTATGCGTTTTGTTCTCGTATGCTTGATGATGGCATTTGCCAGCCGGGCCATCGGTACGGAGTCTTCTGCCGAAATTCGAAAACCCAATTTCGTCTTTTTCCTCGTGGATGATCTCGGTTGGACAGATCTTGGATGCTTCGGAAGTCGCTTCTATGAAACGCCCAATATTGATCGACTGGCGGCATCAGGGATGCGTTTCACGAATGCCTATGCTGCCTGTCCGGTTTGCTCGCCCACGCGTGCATCGATCATGACTGGGAAGTACCCGGTCCGGGTTGGAATCACGGACTACATCGCACCCAACGGCGCCAATCAGCCGGAACAGTGGAAGCGACAGACTCCGTTGCTGCCAGCACCTTATCGTGATCGGCTGGACCTTCAGGAAGTTACAATTGCTGAGGCACTCAAGCAGGCGGGATACGGTACATTCTTTGCCGGTAAGTGGCATCTGGGTCCGGAGGGATACTTTCCTGAGGACCAGGGATTTGACTTTAATCTTGGTGGCCTGGAGCGCGGCGGTCCGTATGGTGGCAAGAAGTACTTCAGCCCGTACGGAAATATCCGTCTTCCTGATGGACCTGAAGGCGAGCACCTTCCCGATCGACTTGCTTCTGAGACGGTCAAGTTCATCGCCAATCACAAGACGGAGCCTTTCTTCGCCTACCTCTCTTTCTATTCCGTTCACACTCCGCTGATTTCCCGGGAGGATCTGAAACTCAAGTATCAGAGGAAAAAAGAGGCCATGGGACTGGAGGCCAAATGGGGAAAGCTGGGTGAGCGAGAAGTAAGGTTAGTTCAGGAGCATGCAGTCTATGCCGCAATGGTGGAAGCGATGGATTCAGCCGTGGGCAAGGTTCTGAACGCACTTGATGAACTCGGACTATCCGAAAACACCGTTGTTTTTTTTATGTCGGATAATGGTGGGCTTTCGACATCCGAGGGACACCCGACTTCCAACCTGCCGTTGAAAGGTGGGAAGGGCTGGATGTATGAGGGTGGGATTCGCGAGCCGATGATTGTTCGTGCCCCCGGAATCACTCGACCCGGCGCCGTTTGCGATTCTCCTGTGATCAGTACGGATTTTTTTCCAACAATGCTGGATCTGGCATCACTGGACTCTCGCCCAAATGCCCATCTGGATGGCGAAAGCTTTGTTTCGCTTCTTGAGGGTGGTCGCCGGGAACGAGCCGACATGTTCTGGCACTATCCTCACTACGGCAATCAGGGTGGGTCGCCGTCCGGGTGTGTTCGTTCCGGAGAATGGAAGCTGATTGAGTTCTACGAAGATGGCCATCTTGAACTCTACAACTTACAAGAAGACCCGGGCGAAGAAACAGATTGTTCAGCCACAAGCCCCGATCTGGCAGCAGACTTGCAGAAGAAGTTGGCAGCGTGGAGAATCGCGACCGGTGCAGTGATGCCGTCAAAAAATCGTGATTCGAAATAAACGGTCGCCGCGGCGACCAGGGACCAAAGCTCAGGATCCTCCAATCGTGTCGCCAGTAGAAGTACTTCGCAGGTTCTGCCATCGTCTGATCGATCAGGAAGCCGCTAAACCGATTGTCTTGCCTATGGAGAACTCCTCGGGCTTCTGGTTTGGTGGCGGCAATATGGAGATCGATGGCGATGGAAATTTGTTCGTCGTCGGGCGCTACAGAAATGCGGGCGATTCGCGAACAGGTGTTGCCAGTGGAACGCGCGGCCTCGAACTGGCGATATTCAAGTCCGCCGATCAGGGTCAGTCTTTTCACAAGATTGCATCCTGGGGGAAGGCGGAGCTGAACACCGCTGAGGCGGAAGTGCTGTCGATTGAGGGGAGTTGCCTTCGATTCCACGATGCTGGCGCAGAACTTTATGTATCGACAGAAAAGATCGGTATCCCGTATCCGGATGAACTTTCAGGCTACCTGAAGCCAGGCGCGGGGGTATGGACGATCGATGTCCTTCAGGCCAGCTCTGTTGATACGTTGACAGGCTGCCGTGCAGTGCCTTTTCTTCGATCAAACGATCCGGAACATCTGCATGTGAAGGATCCATTTTTCTGGCACGGAAAATCACAGACACGACTGGGGTTTTGCAGTCATCCGTACAGTTGGTCCAGTTCGAACACCTGCGTCACTGACCTACAGCTCAATCACAGTCATTCTGCTACCAGTCCGCAAACGGACTTTGGAGTTATCCCGCGCGGGACGACCTGGGATGTCGCAATGACACGAGGCACATGCATCCTGCCACTGCCGCGAGTTGGTCGTTTCTCCGATCACGCGACGAGTCTCTTGTTCTATTGTGGGGGGGAATGTTTGCGACCTCATGACGAACATGCGACCGCCGTCATGCGGCCCCGCGGCTATTCGTGTGAGGAAATCGGGGGAGCCGGATTCATTGTCAATGATGATCCGGGGACGTTTACTCGTCTATCCCGTCTCGCTCCAATGTTTGTCAGCCCTTACGGAACCGGCTGCAGTCGATACGTCGACGTGCTTTCTGCACCGGAGGGCTACTATGCAACCTGGCAGCAATCGCAGAAGGATCTCAGCCAGCCGCTTGTCATGAACTTTCTGCCTCGCGATGAAGCAGAAGCCCTTCTGGCCGAATAAGCGCGATTACAAATTCATTTGTACTTTGCACCCGGGATAACGGAAATGGACCGAAAGAAACCTGTTTCGTGTGGCTTCCTCGTCGTCAGGGGGCAACCCATCCAGTCATTTCTGCTGATGAAACATCCCAAGCGCTGGGACCTTCCCAAAGGACACGTGGACCCGGGCGAAACAGATTTGCAGTGTGCACTGCGCGAACTGGCCGAAGAGACAGGAATTGAAGCGGACGCGATTGAGGTTGCTCCGGAATTTCTTTTCGAGCACCGATATATGGTGAGTCAGAAACGATACGGCGGTAAGGGGACCACAGAGAAAATCCTTCGCATATTTCTTGGGAGGCTGACGAGACCGGTTGAGATTTTACTTACCGAACATGACGGGTATGAATGGTTTGACTGGAGTCCTCCACATCAAATCCAGGAGCAAACAATTGATCCACTACTGGCTGCCCTGGATCATTATTTAAAAACACAGTCAGACGCCCGGTTGTAGCCGGAAAACGGCATACAAAGTTCCAAAGGCATTCATGAAAGTCGGACATGAGTAAGAGAATCTTTTTCAGCCGCGGTCTGCATATCCCGCGTCGTTCAGTGCTGCGAGGAGCTGGTGTCGCGCTGTCAGTGCCATGGCTGACTGCTATGCAACCCGCATTCTCTCAGAACACATCAACATCTCCACGCCGCTTCGTTGCGATGACACTGGGGCTGGGGCTGCTTGCTGACAATCTTAATCCAGCGTCCGGCGGTAGCAACTACGAGCCCAGTCGCTACCTGAAACCAATTGACGATCTCCGGAATCACTTCACAGTCATTTCCGGCAGTTCGCACCCGGGAGTTACGGGCGGACACCGGGCAGAAGCCAGCATTCTGACAGCGAATCCGGTGGGAAGTACAGGACGTGCCAGGAACACAGTGTCCATCGATCAGTACCTGGCCAGGTACCATGGGTCGGCAACACGTTTTCCATCGCTGGTCGTTGGCAGCAGCGGTAGCTCAAGTCCGTCTTACACCGAAAACGGTGCGATGGTGCCGGCAGAAGACAGCCCATCACGTCTGTTTCAGAAATTATTTGTCGACGAGTCTCCCGCAGATCGTGAACGTTATGCACAGAGAGTCAGGGAGGGCCGAAGCATTATGGATTTGGTCAGTGACGATGCACGAAGACTTGCCGGACAACTTGGGCAGGGTGACAGGGAACGACTTGATAACTACTTCGACAGCGTTCGGGAACTTGAATTGCGACTGGCAGAATCCGAGTCCTGGGCACACCTGCCAAAGCCAAAGGTGACTGCGCCGCGCCCCGTCGACATTGGCAATCCCAATGATTTTATCGGGCGACAACGATTGATGAGTTCAGTATTGAAGCTCGCCCTCGAGACTGACTCCACGCGATTTATCACCTACCATCTGGGTGGTTCCGGCGGCGTGGTGCCCTTGCGCGGAGTTGACGAGGGCTATCATTCGTTGAGCCACCATGGAATGGACGAAGAGAAGCTGGAGCAACTGACACTCGTAGAAACCGAGATCGTTTCAGCGTGGGGAGAATTTCTTCGCGACCTGCGTTCGGTGCAGGAAGATGGTAAATCACTGCTCGATCAGACCGCGGTCCTGTTGACGAGCAATCTTGGCAACGCATCCAGCCACGACAACCGTAACATGCCAGTGGTACTGGCCGGCGGTCGGTTTAGGCACGGCCAGCATCTGGCGTTTGATCGTCGGAACAACTACCCACTGCCCAACTTGTTTGTGAGTGTGCTGCAGCACTCAGGTGCCGAGGTGGATAGTTTCGCTTCATCTACAGGAACGATGACCGGGCTTGAACAATCAGCACACTGAACAATCAGCACACTGAGCAACTGAACGTACCATCTATCTGCCAGGATCGTCTTCGCGCACTGGAAAACGTCCTCTCCCGCCAATTTCTCGCAGAAACCCCATGGCGTCCAGGCTGCGTTCGTAGTTGACCAGCCTTTGAGCCAATTGGTGTCTCGCGGAGTTCTGGTCATATTGACTGAGCAGGAGTATCTGTTCAATTTCGAATCGGGCGGATTCAGGATCGGTGTTCATCAGGTCTCGTCGGACTTTCTCATCCTGGATTTCTGCGAACGCGTCGACCAGGTTTTCGGAGTCGGGGGAGATACTGCCTCGAATCGGCTGACTCAGGGCAATCACGGCCTGATCGAGAATCGACATTGGAATCATTACTCTGACGAAACCACTTGCCATTGGATTTCGTTCGGACTTCCTGACGAGTGATTCCCATTCGTGCCTCCAGGACGAATCAATGGAATCGATGTGCGCCTCAAATACTTCGTAGAACGAGGCCAGAGAACCCTGCGCAAAATGCTGTTTTCGCAGGCGGTCTATGACCAGCAGAGTCTTGCACAATAAACGCTCGGAGGGGGATTCAAACTGTGCAAGCAGGAGTCGTTCGTCGTGTGGCAGTTCGCTGTCCGGAAAAGCAGTATCGATGATATTGCTATAGTCGCTGATTGATAGTGTCAACGGGGATACCTGAGCATTCGAATCCGACGCCGGTCGCTTCTGTGTTCTGCGCTGGGTTCTTGAAAATCTGGCCCCGAACGAAAAATCCACAACGATCAGGTCACGAGATGCCAGATCGGCTTGAATCTTTTCAGCAACAGCGGCGACGTCGGCGGCAACAATTTTTGTACGCCATTCGGTTTGCTCAACAGGCGGAAGCGAAAGATACCATTCATTCAGCATTGTCAGCTTTGCTGCGAGAACGCCATCCTGTTTAACAGCATTGAATGTCGTTTCGACTCGCTGCCTGCGATCAGCCGAGAATCCCTTGAATGCTTCAAAGGCCTCCTGAAGAGCCTGACGATCAGTCACCGGCATTGCTGTGTAGTCCGAGGAACTACGCAGCAGATCCAATTCAGATTCGGGTAAATGTCCGAAGATGGCGAAAGCCGTCGCGCAACCACCGATGAGGCCCAGCAGGTTAAGCAGGTTGAAAAGGAAACTTGAAACGCGAGTATTACCCACCGGTTGACTCCACCTGCTTTGGTGTTGGTAGATCCTTCAGAAATTCCGTGTTGGGAGGTAAGTCGTACAGGAAAAGGCCCTCCAGCATTTCTCGATGCCGGAGCAATTCGACATCATCCGGCGGCCGATTTCTAAGCCGGTTCCATTCGACGGTTTCAATGACAGCGAAACAGAGCACAAACGAAAAGGAAAAGCTGATGGCCGTTCGAGCAAGAACGTGTGACCATGCTGTCGACCGCGTATTTCGAAGCACCACTTCATTCTGACTTGTCGTTGAGAGATCCGGTTCAAACCCGGTTTCTGTCTCAGCCAGCGATATGGACTGCATGGATTCCAGTGTTCGATTCGTAAACTGGCCGCTGGCAGTGATTTCTTCGAGAGAATCCAGCAGTTGCCATGCCCGGTCCAATTGATCGGCTTGTTTCCGTAATGGCTCGTCTTCTGCCAGTCTTTGTTCCAGTCCATTAGCCCGCGAAATCTCCAGCTCGCCATCCAGGTAAGCGACGAGATCTGCGAGTTCATTGTTGACCGGTTCTTCCGGTTCGTCGAGGTTTCCGTCGGGCTGCTTTGTCATTGGATCGAGTCCTATAGGTATCGTTCAAGACTCTCTTTGAGCTTGGTTCTGGCTCGCGCGAGCAGCGATTTCACGCCAACTGTGCCAAGGCCCATGATGTCACCGATTTCTTCGTAGCTCATCCCTTCGAACTTGTGGAGCAGCACAGCCGTTTTCTGTCGCTCCCCCAGTTCATCAAGGGCCTGACGCACGACGTCGCGAATCTCAATGGAATCAAGCTGCCTGGTCGGCATAAGTGCCGATTTTTCTGCCAGATTTTCAGAACGAGAAGGAAATCCCTGAGAATCGGCGGACGATTGCAGCGAGACTTCCCGCCGTCGGGCTGCCCCTCTCTTTTGGTTGCTGGCCAGATTGTGAGCGATTCGGAACAGCCAGGTCGAAAACCGGGCCTTGGCCTCATACCGTTCCCGCGAACGATACACACGCAGAAACACTTCCTGAGCCAGATCTTCAGCCGCGGCACGATCGTGCAGGATGTGGAAGAAGAAGCCGACCATGCGATCCTGATACAGGACGACGAGCTGCTCGAAGGCCTTCTGATCGGCCTCGTGCGCAACTCTGAGCATCAACTGAACATCAGGATCAGAAAGATACTGGTTCGCCAGGGACTGAGAAACCAACGATGTTCACTCCGCTACTTCAGAACACGAAGGGTCTGAAGAGTTTTTCGAAGGGGGGAACAGAACCGAAGCAGGCCTCTGTAATGTACGGGCAGCGTTATGGATACAGCAAGTGACTTCGGGTCGTTGCGAAAGAACCTGGTCCTGCCTAGGGAGCAGCCCGGAACGACTCAAGAAGCAGAAACTTACGGGCGCAAGAAAAAACCTCGACCGGAATGGTCGAGGTTTATGACCCCAGGGGGATTTGAACCCCCGTTACCGGAATGAAAATCCGATGTCCTAGACCTAACTAGACGATGGGGCCGGGTAGTGCCTTTCGGCGGGCGTTTTATAACAAACTAGCCAGCTTTTTCTTCGGTGGGCGAGGAGGAAATCTTCAGATTTTCTCGCAAAATCGCCTCGAGAACTTCCTGGCGATGAACAGGTATTTCCTTTGGGGCCTGAATGCCAATTCGAACTCGGTCCCCCTGGATGTCGACGATCAGCACCCGGATGTTATCTCCAATTGTGACAACTTCGTTCTTCTTCCGTGACAAAACCAGCATGGCTACACCTATCGACTTTCCTGAAGTTCATGACTCGATAAAGAAACCCCCTCTTCCGAAACTCATGCCCGGCTTAACCCTGCGGCTGCAGCCAGGTTGAAATGGGAGGACCATTCGAAAATCCCTTGCATCAGATTACGCAGGGAAGGAAAAAGCGTCAAGAAGTTGATTTTCAGGAAAGTCAACGAACATCCGCAATAGTGCTCTAATCTTCCGTGGAGGCAGCGGCTAGTTTCTCGGCCTTCCTCTGTGCCGCAGCAGCTTCACGCTCTTCCACTGCTGCAACTGCGATCAGTCGACGACGCAACTGGCGGTAATCGGCGTTCAAATGCCGCCACTTCGGGTCTTTCGCCAATTGTTTTCCTTCTACTCCTGCTGCCTTGAGTCCCTGTTCGCAATCGGCAAGGCTTTTCTTTGCGAGTTCAAGCTGTCGCTCGATTCGGGGCCGGTCCTTCTTCATAACACACCAAACCATCTCTAAAACGTGTCAAAGTGCTTGTATTTCGATCGGCGGAGAGTGATCCGACCTGAAAAAGTCGGCTGCAGATCAACAGAACCATCAATAAACTCTGGATTTTCCCAGGCGAGTGAGACTTCTCCGCGGACTCATGAAGCAAACGATTGAACTAAAATCGATATGCCCGAGCCGCGGATTTTTACAAGGTTTGACGGCTTCTTCAACGGGAAACCACACGTAAATCGCTGGGATTCGTCCAGTTTCGCTGCCCGTAGAAAAAGTTTGCCACCATTCGCCGGAGCTGCGGGATTGGTCAATCCGTCTGAATCAGCCGCAGGATTGGCTCAATAAATGCGAACGTCCCGATTGTCATGACCGCAACACCAATGACATTAAGCAAGAGACCGTACATCGCCATTTGACGTATGGACACGCGCCCACTACCAAAGACAATGGCGTTTGGCGGAGTTGCAATCGGCATCATGAAAGCACAGCTCGCAGACAACGTCACAGGCATAAACAACAACCGAACATCGATTCCCAGAGGCTCAGCAAGCGGGATCAGCGTGGGGAGAAGGGTATTGACGGTTGCCACATTGCTGGTGAATTCCGTCAGGAACGTGAGCATAAAACACAGTGCCGCGATCACAACCCATGCGGGCCTGCCTTCGAGAGGGCCCTGAAGCGAATCACGAAGCCAGGCAGAAAGCTCCGTTGCCGTAAAGCCTTCTGCAAGGGCAAATCCACCTCCAAACAGCAGAATCATTTCCCATGGCAGGCGATTCGCCGAAGGCCAATCCATCAGGCGTACGACGGCCCCCTCCTTTTTCGGAACCCCGGCCGGAATAATGAAGAGCACGATAGCAGCGATAATGGCGATTGTGGTATCGGATACCCCGGTCAGCTGGGGCGGTGCATTTCCAACGAGATTGGAAGCTCGCTCCATAGCCCAGCTCCAGATATCAACAATTCCCGGAACGACAGTCACACCATTTACTCGAAGTGGCTTCTGGAAAACCCATGCTGCTGCCGTCAAAGCGAAAACAGCGAAGACTCGAATTTCAGCACGGGTCGCCGGCCCGAGCGTCCGCAGTCTGGACTCCAGTTCCATTCGGAGCCTGGCATCGGCATTCGTCTTGATTCCCAGACGTCGAGTGAGTGTCCACCAGGTAATCAGCAACATGACAATGCTGACCGGAGCTGCAGCCAGTATCCATACGGCCACTGTGATGCGTGGAACCTGCGGCATTTGTTCCTGCAGAATGCCAACTGCGACACTGTTCGTGGGAGTCCCGATGATCGTTGACATCCCGCCCAGACTGCAGGAGTAAGCAATTGATAAAAGCAACGGGACAGCAAGAGTTTCGGAGGGTTTCTTGCTGGTGGTTGTACTGCCGATTTGAGTGGATTCGCTTCCTTCGTCCAGCGTCTTCAGCATCGCCAGTGCAATCGGAACCATCAGCATGGTACAGGCTGTGTTGCTGATCCACATCGATAACACCGCCGACGTTATCATGAATCCCCCCACCAACCGGCGCGGGCTGACACCGACAACAGACACAAGGTTGAGGGCAATTCTTCGGTGAAGATTCCAGCGTTCAATTCCCAGAGCGAGAATCATCCCGCCGAGATACAGAAACAGAGAGTCGTTTGCAAAAGCTTTTGCCACAGCCTTGGCTGGCATAATTCCGAGTAGCGGAAATGCCGCCAATGGAATCAGACTCGTCGCAGCAAGCGGCAGTGCCTGCGTCATCCAAAGCCCCGCCATGAGCAGGGTAACGGCCAGAAGTCGGTGGGCTTCGGGCGTCATGCCCTCGGGCGTTGGTGAGAACAGAATCAGGAGGCAAATGACGGACAACGCGATCGGAAACCACCGCAGCCAGGCGGCGGGAGTGCTCTGACTGGATTCCGCAGAATTCTCGGGCGCAGATTCTTGATGTTTGCTGGTCGTCACTCGGTCGGAAGCTTGTCAATATGGTACGCGGTCAGTCGGATGCCCAAACGCAGCCGAAGTTGGAACCGCAGAATAAGGCATAGAGGCGGCATAATTCGAGTGAGCAGCCCAAAGTGGTGAGTTTACCATCCAAGTGCGCCACGAACATGGCAGCTCTCCGGAACCAGAAGTTGACTCCGGAGAACGAAAATCCATCACAACTATCTATTTTGGAACCGGAGCAAAGGTCTCAAGCCGCAATGCCGAAGCGCCATGGGAAGGAACGCCTGTGTTGATACTTTCCCGGTTACGAACCTTGAACCCGAATCTTCCCCTAACTTCATGCGTCGCCCCGTCTGCGTTGATGCGTACTGACGGATGCAGGCTGAGCATAACAGGGGATTTCCGAATCGAGACATGAACGAAGCGTGCAAATCGACAGTTCAGAATCGTGACCACGCCGATATGCGCAGCCTGTTCGGGGGGCTGACCTGCATACTGGTTGCTGTGGGAATTCAGATGGTCCACAGCGCAAGTCTGTCTTCAGGTTCGAATCATTCTGATGTCTCGTTCCTGTCGCGGCATTTGTCCTATCTCGCCCTGGCCGGATGCTGTGCCTGGTTTGCGGCACGCATTCCCCCTGGCCTTCTCGAGCAAAATGCCCGACTTCTATTCTGGGCATTTGTTGCGATTCTCGTGTGCGTCCTGATACCGGGAATTGGTACTCGAGTCAATGGTGCGCAGCGATGGCTGAGATTTGCCGGACTTTCCCTGCAGCCCTCAGAACTAGGGCGGATTGTTATGCCCATTGTTGGGGCAGCGTTGATTTGCGAGACCAGACGGAGCACAGGATTTCGTTTGGCAGCCCTGCCGGTGCTCCTGTTACCAGTGATCGTTTGTCTGCCGCTGGTCGCTGTTGAACCGGACCTTGGAGCGACGGTGTTTCTTGGAATGGGCTATGTGATTGCCCTTTTCCTGGGAGGATGGCCAGTTCGCTACTTTGCTGCCGCTGCAGCAATTGTCATCCCGGCAGGAATGTCGCTTCTGATACTGAGGCCGTATCAGATGCAACGAATCACGGGATTTATTGCAGCGTGGCAGGATCTCAGCCGTGCACCGTGGCAGATCAGGCAATCGTTGCTGTCGCTCGGGAGCGGCGGACTTGATGGAGTCGGTATTGGGAATGGCTGGCAGAAACTCAGTTACCTGCCAGAAGCCAACACAGATTTCGTTTTCGCCGTCATCGGCGAGGAACTGGGACTGGTTGGTACCGTGACTATTTGCTGCGTCTGGTGGACCCTCTACCTGACGGGGCGCGCTTCCCTGCAGTGCCTTCCTCGGCGATCCTTCCGCTGGATTGTTGGAAACACGCTTCTGCTTCAACTTGTCATTCAGGCTATGGCAAACGTTGCAGTGGTGACGGCTATGGTCCCCCCGAAGGGCGTGCCCCATCCGTTCATCAGCTACGGTGGCACGAATTTGCTCGTAAGTGTTGTTTCCGTTGGTTTGATCATTGGACTTTCGCGTTCTGCCTGCGATCTGGACGACACAGCGGTCTCGGAGCAAGCGGGCGAAGTGAGGAGCCTTCCTGTTTGACTGGCGGATTAGCCGCGCGGACAGCGGGGCAGTCCACACACAGGTTGGAAACAGCCCTATTTTCGCCTCGAAAGCGGTATCAGTATCTGCCGATACTGTTCGTTGCAGCTGGATGAAGTTTTCCGGTCGCCGGGTTTGTACGGTTGACATTCGGGCGAGTCCCCATCTAAAAACTATCTCATCGAAGAACCAACAATTATTGGTTGATTCTTCGACCATTCAGCCGAAGAATGCAGACGTCTCCGCTCCGTGGTGGCAGGCGTTGGAAAAGTAACTCTGGAGGTTTTAAATGCTGACAATTAAGAATGTTGTTCGATTCGCAGTCGCTGGGGCTTTTGTGGCGGTGTGGTCACTATCTTCAGCTGAACAGGTCTCAGCTCGACCAAAGTTCCCAACGATGATGCAGGGAGTTTACCCAAAGCTTGAAGAAGCTCACGGTAAGGACGGCAAGGTTACCTGCACAACTTGCCACCCAACAACTGAAAAGAAGAAGAGTGCTCGCAACAATTTCGGCGTTGCTGTCGGCAAATTCCTCGAAAAGAAGAACGAAACCGACGCTGATAAGCTGAAAGAAGCTTTGAAGAAGGCTGAGAAAGAAGCGAGCGCAACGGAAGGCAAGACTTTCGGCGATCTGCTGAGCGCCGGCGAAATGCCTGGAACTGACAAGAAAGCCAACTGATTTGGCTGCCTGATACAAAGCTGAGAATCTTCATGAGAGCTGGATGGGGTAATCCTCATCCAGCTTTTCTGTTGAATTCTGAATCGAACGCCGTTTCTGATTCCAGTTCCTGCAAAATTGGTGAATTGCTTCAGTAAACAGCCCTCGTAAATCGAAAACTCAATTGAACTTCCGGCGTCGACTCATTACCTTCCCACGCTTCCGCCGGTCCTGACAACCTGAAACCGGACGTCTGAGCAGCATGGTGACAATGGACCAGTCGCCTTAACGTCTTGACGAGAAATCACTTAACGCTATGAGTACTCTGAAGAAAAACAAACGAATTAAGCGAGCCGCACAGCTCGAACTCTACGGCGACCTGAAGCCTGCCCACGGCGTGAAGAAGTGTGAGCGCGGTAAGGCGAAGTATCTGGGCGGGAACGGCCGAAAGACAACTGGTATCACCAAACGCAAGTTCAGAAAGAACTTGAAGAAGATACGAGTTGTCGAAAACGGCGCTGTGGTTCGCCGAACTGTGCCCGTCAGTCTGATTCGATCTGGCGCAATCACTAAGCCACAGGCACAAGATCCGTTTGCACTACCCGGATCAAATTAGCACCATCGGCCAGCCAAAGAATGATCGCTTGAGACGACCCGGGATTTTCGGGTCGTCTTTTTCTTTTGACTGGCTAACCTCATCCGCCATAAGCAGGCCTGTTCGGTACTCTCACCGGTCTGAATTGACGAGTTACAAGCACAATGATACCCGTAGAGTCACGTGTTCTCTGAC
>JAGQQE010000103.1 GCA_020426345.1 Planctomycetaceae bacterium | reverse complement strand
GGATCCCCGTGGTGCCACCAGTTTCGAAAACATAGATTGGCTTGTCCTGATATGCTTTCGGTACCCATCTTCTCATGGGCCCGCCGCGAAGCCATTCATCCTCAAACAGAGGGAATTTCTTAAGATCGTCGAAGCAATTGACATCTTTCAGAGGGTCGAAGTCAAAAGTTTTCTTTTTCTCAAGCCAGAACTCGCAGCCGGTCTCATCACTGAAATGCCACTGGACAATCTCACGAGTCTGTTGATCGAGTTGCTGCTTTCGTTCCAGGCACTTTTCTTCAAGCGTAGCCACAAAACATCCTTCTACAGAATCGAAGTCAAAATGTCGGGGATCTGCGACGCGGAACCGACAAAAAGTGGGATCTCTAACTATTTTTCGGGTGGAGTGTGAAAAACCACGGGGATTTCAGCCTCGCGCGGCCCGGTGTCAAAACCGCATCCACGAGGAAAACATGGTAGACACAATTTCTCATCTCTACCAACCGTTGAGCTGATTTCCCTCAAAACGACGTTGAATGAGATTCAGGAATTCACTTGCCGAATTGGTCGCTCTGGAAATTCGACAGAATCCTGATCGCTGGCCGTTGAAAAACGACGCGAAAGGCAACCGCACGCGTCAGAGAGGCACGTTTTTCAGCGTCGGCAATGTCCAGCGACCCATCTCTGACGGGTCGCGAAGTTGTTGAGCGGGCTGGCAGGATAGCGCAGTAACCGAGTCCTTGAAGATCCGGCTAAGCGGGAGGGTTCGTTAAAACAAGTGAAACACAAGTCTGACCCAGGGAACGAAGAATGTCGTTCGCAACCGCGTCATTACTCATTCCGTCATTTGATTTTGCCGTTCGTGATCAGGCCTGCACTACGCGTCCTCTGAACGCTGAAAGATGGCCCGGACACCAGAAAGTGCAATTCCCGTCACAAATACCGCCGCGGTACCTATGACGATGGCCATCAGAGGATGTACATACCCGCGGATCCACGCGATGGACGGTGGCGGATTGTCGAGGCTGGAGAGTGTGATGGCCCCGATGAAGGTGACTCCCACAATGACGGCCGCCAGACTGACGAGGGTTCCCCGAACGCGAGTAAATCTGGCCAGCAACATTAACCCCAGTGTTCCGCCGCTCAAGACTCCTGAAATCTTCCACCATGCATCCAGCATGGACTCAATTTTCGTCATCGCAATTGCACAACCAATGCCAGCTATCCCAAGCACGATGGTGATGTTACGCAGGAACCGTAGTTCGCTGGCATCCGCCGTGCGGCCCCAGAATCGCTGTCGCACATCGCAAAGAAGCAGGGTTGCAGAACTATTCAGCGATGAGTCGACGGTGCTCATCGCTGCTGCCAGGATTGCCGCGATGAGAAGCCCTGAAAGCCCCGGTGGTAACTCCGAAAGGATGAAAACGGGCAGTACTCGGTCGGATTTTATATCAGCCGGCAAAACCCCGCTTCCCGTCGTTTGGTAAAACGCGAATAATGCGGTGCCCACGAAGAACAGGACTGCTGAAATCGGGATGTATCCCAATGCACCCATCCAAACGCTTTTTCGTGCAGACTGGTTCGAATCAGAAGCAAAGTAACGCTGAACGTAGGTTTGATCGGCAGCAAAATTCTGCACGTTGATGACCAGCCCGAACATCAGCGTCATCCAGAATGATGGTATTGCAAAGGTGCTTCCGTTGAACTCGGTGGAACCAAGCGACAGTTTGTTGACTGACTGGTGGCGAGCGATATCGATGATTCCAAAGAAACCTCCTGGTACCCGGCTGACCAACAACCCTGCACAGATAATGATTCCACCCACAAGAATGAGACTCTGCGCAACGTCCGTCCAAATGACCGCCTCGATGCCACCCATCAGTGTGTAGACGATCACAAGAATTCCGATCGCGAGAATCAGCCAGTAGACGTCAATCGAAAGCAGCGTGCTCACTGCCAGAGACACACCGTAAAGGATCGTTCCGGTTCGTCCAACGTGGTAGAGAACATTAAACAGAGCCGCATAAACGCGGGCCCAGGCTCCAAAACACTGTTCCAGAGGCTCGAAAGCGGAAACGCTTCCAGTCGCTCGAAACCACGGAACAAACCACTTTGTGGCAATCCACGCTGCCCACGGAAGCGACAGAGAAAACACGAATGGATTCCAATTGTCCGCAAAGGTCTTGCCTGGATTCGCGATGAAACTAATGCTGCTGACGAATGTTCCAATGATCGAAAGTCCAACTACCCACCCTGGCAGTGAGCCTCCGGCCACCATGAATTCGCCTGCGTTCTTTGTTCGCCTCGACATTAAACAGCCGAGGGCCGTTACAATGACGAGGTAGAGCAATATGATGATCAGATCGAGTGGATGCGTATGGCCAAACATCTGGGGGTTATCCGAAGGGAGGAGTCTGAGGAACAAGAAGAATAGTCGTTTTGTTCGGATGTAAGATTGTTCAGAATAAGTAGAGTTGAAGTTCTGCGTAAAAAGTGAATATTACTCAGACTGTTGCCTTTGAAGGAATGGCCTGGCCGGTGCCCGCAGTTTTGTCGACGATGCACCGAAGAGAGGTTTGTTTTTCCTTTGAAATCGTCGATTCTGTGGTTCAATGTTGCCTCAGAAAACCTCCGCGTGCTCATCACAGGATGACGTGCTGACTGACGTGAGGTCGGTTGTTGTTTCGCAGATTATTGCCAGGGGACACGATGTACACACTCTTGACTGGTGCCACAGGGCTGGTTGGACGTTATCTGGTTCGAGATCTTTTGCTGAATGAACACCAATTGGCGGTGGTCGTGCGCCCATCGCGGCGTCAATCCGCATCAGACCGAATGGAGGAAATCCTTCAGCACTGGGAACGCGAACTTGGCCGCGCTTTGCCGCGACCGGTCGTAATTTCAGGAGACATTTGCCAGCCAGGTTTTGGCTTCAGCGAAGAAGACGCCGAATGGGTGAGCGAGAACTGTTCCAGCATCATCCACAGTGCTGCGATCCTGGAATTCTACGGAAAGGATCGCGCAGGGGAACCGTGGCGAACGAACCTGAATGGTACTGAAAACATGATCGCGCTGTGTCGTGATCTCAGGATTCACGACATCCACTACGTGTCTACTGCCTATGTCGCGGGAATCCAGGAAGGTCGTGTCATGGAAAGCAGTCTGTCTGCCGGGCAGACTTTCCGCAATGACTACGAAGAAAGTAAGTTCCTCGCAGAGTCACTGGTCCGGCAGATCGATTTCGCAGACCACGTTACGGTCTATCGTCCCGCCGTCATTGCAGGCGATTCCAGGACCGGGTACACAAATACCTATCACGGAATTTATCTGTACCTTCGACTCATGGCTCTGATGATTCCGGCTATCCCATTGAACGAGGACGGAAAGCATCCAACCCCAATTCGACTGCGAATGACGGGTGACGAACGCCGGAACATTATTCCTGTCGAGTGGGTATCGGCGGTCATGACTCGTATCTTCGAATCCCCGGAAGCACGCGGTCTTACGTTTCACATCGCTCCTGACCACCCAATCAAAGTCCGTCAGATCATTCAGTACTGTGCTGATTTCTTCAATTCAACGGGTGCTGAATTCATCGGAGCAGATGCGCCGGAACCAGCAGCAGTCAGTCGGGAAGAAAACGAAGACCAGTACATGTTTGAGCGTTTGTACAAGGAGAACATGGAGACCTATGCTCCGTACGAACGCACCGACAACATCTTTGACCTGACAAACACGAAGCGATTTGCCGGCGACATTGTGTGTCCAGTCATTGACGAGACAGTGATGCATCGCTACATCGAGTATGGCAACGAGGACCGATGGGGCAAGCGAAAGCTGGAGTGGGTTGAGCCTGCATTCGAAGCGATGGAAGTTCTGCATTCAGCCAGCAACACCAGCGCGATTCCGGAAAACACGGTCGGCATTGATCTTTCCGGACCAGGCGGGTTACAGGCAACGCTGCAGTTGTCAGCCGAAGGCATTTGTTCCGTTGAGCGTGGGTTGCCGCCTGCCGGGACGCCCGTCCTGCGAATGACAGCAGTGGACTTTGGGGCTTCGGCAAAGACTCGGGTACCGGATATGGCACCCTGCTGGGATGACACCGATCCCGTGACCGCCGTACAGCTGTCAGAGTTGCTGATTTCTGCATTGCAGATTTCCGAGCTGGAAACCGAGCAGAAGGCGACCGAAGCGAAGTAGCCCCAGGGAAATACCACTGAACAGAAACGAAGCGGAGCCGCTCAGATTTGAGCGGCTCTTTTTTTCTTGCCGCTTGCTCGACAGACGCCAGTTTATTGAAGTCGGCTCACAACCTTTCTGAGTCCCTTCTGAATTGCTGCAGGCTCCGGATCTTCAAACGGTAGTGCCTTCAGGAATTCCACCAGATCCGCTATTTCCGATTCGTTCAGGCCGCTGGTTACCCCATGTTGATCGTCCTTGTTCCATGTTGTTAACACATCGGTCAGAGTCTCTGCTTTTCCATGGTGCAGGTAAGGCCCGGATCGGTAGATGCCCAGAAGCGTTGGCGTGTCGTAGGCGGGTGCCATCAATTCTGATGGGTCGTCATGGCCGGTACCAACATCGTGCCGAACAATCTGTTCGGTCGGGCGTGGTTGCGAGTCTGTATAGAACGGGCCACTGTGGCACGACGCGCATTTTGTTCGATCTGAATGGAATAGTTGCTGGCCGCGTCGAGCAGCCTCCGAAAGCCCATTCTTCGAATGAGGACTGAGCGTGAATTTGTGTGAATTTGTATAAGCTGCCAGAGCGTCCAATGCCTTGCTTTTGCCACTGATGGGATCGCCGAGCGCATCGGGCAACGCTCCGCGCATTAGCCCCCGCCCCTGCATCAGTTGCCCGCGGACAGTGTGTTCAAAATCCTGTACCTCGTCGCGATCGGCAGACCAGTGGACAGGATGTGTCCAGCCAAGTCCCGCGAGAGGTTGAGTACTTCGCAAACCTTCTGGTTGCTGCCACGTGCGACCATCGGCGTCACCATCGGGATGACAGCTTGAGCAGGAGATCCAGTTTCTGGAAGACATCGGCTGAAGAGCTGTGTAGAAGAGCTTCTTTCCGAGAAGCGCGTCTTCGGTCAGGGGATTCTGAGTCACTTTCTCGGAAGCAATCACTTTCAGGCTGGCCGGATCAATTGCCACCACCTCGAAATCCAGTGCGTTGTACACCAGTATTGCAGCCCCGTCATTTGTGTACCGAACAGCTCGTGGATTGTTGCCCAGTGGAATCGATGCCGCATAGTCCAGTTCCGAATAGTCATCGTTGATAACCCGGCAGAGAAACATGTCGTTTGTCGCCCCAAAGATGACTGCAATTGTGCTGTCGTCCGGCGAAACGGCTGTTTCCCATGGATTTGCGGTGACTCTCGCACCTCGAATCGAATCCATCGGAACGCGAACCCGTTGCCCCGATTTTTCCCCCTGCAGCGTCGCAACCGAAACGTACGGAAAGATCGAACCGTTTCCGTGTGCAGCTGTGACTCGCGAACGAATATGAGTCAGATACGCCTTTCGTTCATTGTTCGATAACGTCACCTGCCGACACAGATTGTCTGTTGAGGCTGGTTCCCAGGACCTCTTCAGGGTTCCGTCGACTGTAGAGACTTCCACAAGTCGTGACGTTAGATATTCGGTGACAAACAGAGCGGTCGAATCCGAGTTGATTGCGATCCCGCGCGGCATGGCCCCGACAGTCCAGGCAGCATCCTGTTGCCACGTTGATGTGTTGATCCGAACGACCTGTCCGGGATACTCAAGGGTGACATAGGCAAATCGACCATCTTCGGAGCACACGACCCCATAGGGTTCGTCAAATACATTGATTTGCTGCGTCACTGTCGCCTTTTCGGCGTCAATCACGCTAACGACATCGTCCCCGTAGACGCAGCACAGAAGTTGCTTTGTTCCGGGTATCCACGCCACACCTTCCGGGTGAACACCAACCGGAACTTCCGAAATTTTCTTCATCTCAGGCCAGGACAGTATGGTTACGGAACCACTGTCGCGGTTCGAACATGCGATCAGTGTGTTGCTGCTGTCGATCGCCAGAAGACTATTTGACTGGCCAGCCTGAACCCGCGAAGAAACGCCGCAGGTCAAGGGCAGGATTAAGCCCAGCATGAACAGACGGAGGAAACGAGGACACATAGTGAAGTCACCTGTTGGGAATGTTCGACTCATAGCAGTGCGTGCCGTTAACGAAGAAATTCAGGCCAATCTGATGTCGCAGGATCATATCAGAATAGCCAGTCGGCCCGAAAGCTGCGCGGCAAACATTGCTGGTCCACCCAATGGGCTCCACCGTTCGATCCCGTTGGCATGGATTTTGAATCATTTCGAGGTCGTGCAAATCTGGCAATGGAACCAGAATACTCTGAGGCTGAACGGCCATTTCTTTACAGCTGTCGTTGATAATCTCGTTTCCGCAAATGCGTTATTTACTTTTCGAAGATGAACTCACCGACGATTTGTCTCCTCTGACGCTGCTGCGACCTTCGTTTGAGCTGGTGTGCGGTCGTGATTGCCTTCGGCGCCGAGTGGAACGATGGTTCCCCGGTGCTCACTGGGGTGTTTGGGTCCGATCGCATTTGGTGGCGGTTTACCGAGAGCAGTTTCCTGATGCTCACGTCAACCAGTTGAACTGGCTGCAGCATCACTCGACGTTGCTGATGAATGGACGCTGGTTGCCGGATGCCAGAATTGATCCCTCCCAACTGGACCTCGACAGCGCCGGATTTATCGATGGACATCTTGCGTGGATTGCACTTGCCCCGGAAGAATTGAGCCTGCTTACCGAACAGGACTTCAGCTCCACGCTGCTCTTGCTGGCCCGAAGTCGACGCGTTGTCGAAGCAGGTGGCAGCATTATCCGTTATCCATGGGACCTGGTCAGTCGGAACTCTACGCAGCTGGTTCGAGATTTCCGGGACGAAGGGCTTTCTCAATCCACAAGTAGTCCTCAGGTTGTGATTCTGGGAGATCCGCAGGACGTCTATATTTCAGAATCAGCGAGGATCGATCCGTTTGTTGTGATCGATGCAACATCCGGACCTGTGTCTATCGACCGCGATGCCGAAGTGCAGGCATTCACGCGTATTGATGGGCCCTGTCATATCGGTAGAGGGGCAAGAGTCTACCGTGCGATGATTCGAGGCGGCACAACGGTCGGAGCGTACTGTCGTGTTGGTGGCGAAATCGAAGAGTCGATACTTCACAGCTACGTGAACAAATACCACGAGGGGTTCCTTGGCCACAGCTACGTGTGCCCCTGGGTGAATCTTGGTGCAATGACATCTACCTCTGACCTGAAGAGCGACTACAGTTGTGTACGCGTTCCTCTGAAAGGTAAATCCATCGATTCACAGATGATGAAGGTCGGTTCGTTTATCGGCGACCATACAAAAACTGCCATCGACAGCATGTTCAATACGGGCAGTTCCATAGGCATTATGGCGATGGTGCTTCCCGGAGGTCGGCTTCTGCCACGTCATATCCCTTCATTCTGTAACATAAGTTTCGGCGAACTGGCTGCTGACTGGCCGCTGGAAAACAGCCTTGCCTCCGCTGCAATTGCCATGCAGCGAAGAGATCAGACTCTGACCGCTGCCATGGAGACCCTGATTCGCACAGTCTACCTGCAAACTGAAGCGGAACGCGATGCTGCGATGGAAAGAGCCAGGCAACGTCGCAGCGTGATGTGATCAGCGATCCCTGACGCAATCGCTTATGGACACTTTACTGCACGACTAAGTCACCCGGGTCGGAGCACATGGCCTGCTGAACGCGCTTGACGTATAGCTTCCTAGCATTGGATTTACTGCCTGCTGAACTCCGCGAAATGCTGCATACTTCTTTCGTACGAATCGTCTCTTGCGGTACTTTGACCGCATGTTCGCCGTTCCGCTAAACTCGGAGGCCTGAAGATGATTCAATGGGAACAGAAAATGAAATCAAACAGCAGTGGGCATCGAACGCAAGGCACATCATGACCGATGACGCATCGAATCCAGGTGCCTTATCGCAGCAAATTACACTGAAGCGAAGTGGCCGATCTGATGTCCCGTTCTTTCTTGTGATGGGCGGATTATCGTCCTGCTTTATCGTCCTGATTGTCCTGATGCTCGCCGCAGATCTGCTGTTTACTTCGGTGGCTGATTTCAAAGAGGCGTTGTTGAAGCCGGAAATCCAGCAGGCGTTTCGGCTGACGCTGCTGTCCTGCTCTATATCCGCATTGTTGTCCGTTTGGGTGGCAGTTCCACTCGGATACCTGCTGTCCAGATATCAGTTTCCCGGCCGCTGGGTTGTGGACACGCTTGTTGATATTCCTGTCGTACTGCCGCCGCTCGTTTTGGGGTTAAGCCTGCTGATTCTGTTTCACTTAAAGATCAACGGGTGGGAGCTGGAAACCTGGTTGCGGCAAGACCTTCATTATCCGGTCACGTATCAGGTTCGCGCGGTGATTCTGGCACAGTTCAGCGTGGCGTGTGCCTTTGCGGTTCGAACGATGCGTGTTACTTTTGATCAAATTAACCCGCGGGCAGAAGATGTGGCGAGAACTCTCGGATGCACTCGCAGTCAGGCGTTCTTGCGTGTCGCATTGCCTCAGGCATGGCGCGGGATCATGGCCGCTGGAACAATTGCCTGGGCAAGAGCTATGGGGGAATTCGGTCCCATCCTGGTGTTTGCCGGCGCGACACGAATGCGGACAGAAGTCCTGTCTACCACTGTCTTCCTCGAACTCAGCATTGGCAACCTGAACGCGGCTGTGGCAGTTTCGCTGCTGATGGTGCTGATGGCATCGATCGTGTTGCTGATTCTTCGTGGCCTTGGGACAAGGCTGACAGCATGATTGAGCTAAAGGATGTGACAATTGCCGCCGGTGATTTTCGACTCACGCAATTGTCCTTTTGCATTGAAACCGGTGAGCATGTTGCACTGATGGGGCGAACCGGGAGGGGTAAGACTACGATTCTCGAAGCGATTTGCGGCCTGCGCAGGATTGATTCCGGTGCCATCCTGATTCACGGTGTCGACGTAACGGACTGGTCCCCGCGCGACAGGCAGGTTGGATATGTACCTCAGGATCTTGCTTTGTTTCCAACATTAACGGTGCGCGAACACCTCGCCTTTGCACTGGAAATCCGAAAGGTATCTGCTTCGGGAATTTCGGAACGAGTGAACGAACTCTCTGATTTACTTGGCATTCGGCATCTGCTGGCTCGGCGCATCCAGGGACTCAGCGGAGGAGAGTCTCAACGCGTGGCACTGGGGCGTGCTTTATCATTTCGTCCGACGGTGCTGTTGCTCGACGAGCCGCTTAGTGCGTTAGACCAGGAAACTCGACTGGAAATGCAGACGCTGCTTCAATCTCTGAAGACGACGGCGCAGGTCACGACGCTGCATGTAACGCACAGCGAAGAGGAAGCGAATCTGGTGGCTGACAGACGCCTGATTCTTACTGACGGGCGTGTGATGGATACCTGATGGCTTTTTGTTTCCGGCAACCCGCTGTTCAGGCTGAACCTGTTTGGTCTGCGTGTGTCAACGAGGATGTCACAGCAACGGAGCCGAATGAATGGCTGCGGTTTCTGAATGGAAGGTAGCCGGATAAGGTTTGCCGGACCGCATTGCTAACGCGGTTCTCTTCTGGAGATGAGGGTTCGAATCCCTTGCCTTCCGCTGATAACAAGTCGGTACACCGGAGGTGCATCTGTCAGGACAGTGTATAGATGGCTATTTGAAAGAAGATCGTCACAGCGAGAATGTCGAGTATCGATGCAATCAGGGCATTGGACATGATGGCTGGATCCAACCCCAGACGCTGCAATATCAGGGGCAGGACTGCCCCGAATGACGTTCCGAGCACTACTACACTGACCACGGTACCACCGATAACGGCCGCTTCCTGCCAGCTCCGTCCGAACCAGAACAGCGTGAAGACGGTATCGATGGCTGCAAGTAACGCACCAAGAAGCAGGGCGACCCAGATTTCACGCGTGATGACGTCTCTGTGTTCGCGAAGGAGGGACTGGTTTCCGGAATCGGCGGGTTGCAGTGCAATCATGCGGATGAACAAGGTCGCTGATTGAGAACCGGTATTTCCACCGCTCGCCATGACCAGCGGGAGAAACATCAGAATCAACGCCGTGAGCTCACCTGCGGAACCCGTATAGTGGTCGAGTACCCTTGCGTTCGCCAGCGCCATAATTGACAGAAAGACCAGCCAAATTCCCCGCTTCCAGAGAATGGTCAGGATTGGTGTCTCCTCGTAGGCATCTTCGAGCGGCTGTACCCCGCCCTGCAGGTAGGCATCTTCTGTTGCCTCTTCCTGAACAACGTCCAGGGCGTCGTCGTGGGTCACGATACCAACGAGTCTGTCGTCGTCATCCACAATCGGAACGGCAAGAAAGTTGTATCTTGCGAGCTCCTGTGCAACGGCCTCTCGCTCATCCGAGACTCGCATGCGCACGACGTCCCGTTGCATGATTTCTGCAAGGAGGGTTTCGGGCTTTGCCAGGATAAGCTCACGAAGTGATATCAATCCCTCAAGATGCCGATTATCGTCGAGAATGTAAACGTAGTAGATCGTCTCGCTGTTCGGTGCCTGAAGTCGAAGACGCTCGATAGCGTCACGAACGGTGATGTTGGCCGGAAGCGACGCATACTCCGTTGTCATGATCGCACCAGCGCTCCATTCGTCGTAGGAGAGCAATCGGCGAATATCGTTGCGTTCTGCCTTGGCAATCAACCTCAGGATATCTTCGCGGCGTTCCTGCGGGATTCGGGTCAGCAAGTCGACCCGGTCATCCGATGACATTTGTTCCAGCAACTCAGACAGACGTCCGGAATCCAGTGTTTCGACGAGCTCAGCCTGACGCCGCAGTGAAATATTCTCAAAGATTTCGACCCGCAGCTCGAGCTCGGCCTGGTCCAGTACTGTCCAGACCTGGTTGGTCTCAAGGTCCTCCAGCATCTCGGCGAGTTTGACCGGATGGACAACTTCACAGAATTCTGCCAGGCCGTGCCGATCTCCTTCCTGGAGCATCAGCTGCAGGTCCGGAAAAATCAGAGACTGGTAGGCATCCCGCATCCCAACCACTCGTTCAAAAAAAATCCCTGCCAGCGGAAACCCCGCAGCAGGGACTCGATTTCAGTTGAAAAGAACGCTGCGATCCTCGAAGTCGAGGAACCAACGAACTAGCGTTTCGAGAACTGGTAGCTTCGACGAGCTTTCCGCTTGCCGTACTTCTTACGTTCGACCATTCGGTCATCTCGAGTCAGGAAGCCAGCGGTTGCAAGTGTGTGGTGCCAGGCTTCGTTCATGCCCTGCAGAGCACGAGCGATACCAAGGATGATGGCACCAGTCTGGCCGGTTGTTCCGCCGCCGTTAACGCGAACGTGGATATCAACCTGACCGACCTTGTCAACGGCCTTCACCGGGGCAATTACGCTCTCCCGGTCGCGCTGCACGCAGAGGAATTCTTCAACAGGACGGCCGTTGACCGTGAAGACACCTGTTCCCTCCTTGATGCGAACTCGGGCGACTGCCGTCTTTCGTCGGCCGGTTCCCATTGCAACGCCGAAGCGGTCAACCTTACCTCGAATGGTCGGCTGATAGTTGGGATCGACTGGAACCGATTCACCTGGTGCACCGGCGCCAAGAGTCAGCTCAGGAAGATCCGACGATGGCACCTCAGGCTCCGCGTCAGCGGAAACTGCTTCTTCGCCAGAGGCAACAACGGTCTCGTCCTGGGGTTCTTCGTTTACGGAGGGATCCATACTCATCACGTTTCAGAACAAATAGGGAGGAAAACAGGAGCGTTCGAAACTGCAGCACTCGGCAATTTCGAGGAACAGATCAAACGACTTCTCAGGAGTCAGCCTGCAATTTGGTCGATGGCAGCATGTGTGCTGGAAAAGGCTTGGGCTGTTGTGCCTGATGCGTATGCTCGGGGCCAACGAAAAGGCGCAGACGCTTCAGCATTTGATCCGCGAGCTTGTTCTTCGGAAGCATCCGGCGAACAGCTTCCCGAAGAATCATTTCCGGACGGTGCTGCCAGGCTTCAACCGCGGTTCGAGAGCGAAGGCCACCCGGATATCCGGTGTACCGGTCGTAGCTCTTCTTGCCCATCTTCGTGGACATGTACGGCACTTCTGCGTGCTGCATTGCACCGCCGCTGAAACGGACTCGTTCGACATTTGTTACAATTACACAGTCACCTGAGTTGACGTGTGGAGTGTAGTCGGCCTTGTGTTTCCCCATCAGGATCGTTGCGATCTGGACGGCAAGACGACCAACGATCTGACCGTCGGCATCCACGACAAACCAGTCCGGATCACACACTTCTTCTTTCTTTGCCATCCATGTTTTGCCGAGTGCCAGCATCGAACGTTCGTCCTCTGGGTTGAAAACCCGTGTTCATGTGTACATAAAAGTCCGCGGAGCCACAAAAATGAGTGTGGGATCTCCGCATGGAAACAAAAAAGCCGCCAAATACCGCTGGTAAATCGGCAGCTATCTGATGCAAGTCGAGAAATTTAGCGAGTTTGCAGCGGACATTCAATCCTGCAACCCACAAAACGCACTTGCGATGCACCAACTGGGAATGCCGATTCCGCGAATGCCGGCCGGACACTCGAAGCGACGGCCTGTTTACGGTAGCATCCCTGAGGCGGATGGCATCGCGTTTCATCGCGAATCTGCTTGAATTTGGTGGCTGGCTCCCGGCTGTTCCGTCGTTTGGTTGACTGGCTTCGGTTCATCCACCGCCCCGGTTTCGTTTCAGGTTTATCGGTTTCGAGACTTCGCTCAACGGTGATGACTTTGCGAAGTTGATGGAGATTCGCGGAACAATCCGTCCGCTGGAGGCGGGGTCCGGGTCGCTGCGAATTTTCAATTGGAGCCGAAATTCGGAAAATTCAGGCAATTCTGGTGATCGACGGAAGTCCGGTCCTGGTGTTTCATTGACTTCGGATCAGGCCTCTCAGGGCTGCAAGGTGGGTATCGTGGCAAAGGCATGGGGTGGTCGTTTCAGTCAGGCAACAGATCCACGTGTGGAAGCGTTCACTGAATCCATCAGCTTCGACCACCGCCTGTTCGAAGCGGACATTCGGGGATCGATTGCCCATGCCAGCATGCTGGCTGCGGTGGGATTGATTACGGATCACGAGCGTGACCTGATCACCAGCACACTATCGGAAATCAGAGAAGAAATCCGGCAGGGCAACTTCCCGTTCAGTCATGAGCTGGAAGACATTCATATGCACATCGAGAGCAGCCTGATTGCAAGGATCGGCGACGTCGGCAGAAAACTCCACACGGGACGCAGCCGGAATGATCAGGTTTCGACGGACTTAAAACTCTATGTCAGAGATGCAATTGACGACCTCGACAAATTGCTTGCCGACATACAGAGTGCTTTTGTCGATCGGTGTTCCACGGATGCGGACGTGGTCCTGCCCGGTTACACACATCTGCAGCGAGCACAACCGGTACTGGCCGCCCACTACTGGCTGGCGTATTGTGAGAAGTTTCAACGCGATCGTGACCGACTTGCCGATTGCCGCCGACGGGTGAATGTGAGTCCGCTGGGGGCCGCCGCGCTGGCAGGTTCGTCTCTGCCGATCGATCGACAAATGACTGCAAGCCTCCTTGGTTTCGAAGGCGTCGCAGCCAACAGTCTGGACGTGAGCAGCGACCGCGACTACCTGGTTGAGTTCGTATTTGGCCTGTCATTGATTTCTGCCCATTTGAGCACCTTGTGCGAAGAATGGATCCTCTGGTTCACCACAGAGTTCAATTTCCTTCGACTGCCGGACGCCTACACAACGGGTTCGTCGATCATGCCGCAAAAGCGGAACCCGGACGTTCTGGAGTTGATTCGCGGCAAGACGGCTCGCGTGATGGCTTCCGTTCCCCAGCTTTTGATCCTGCTGAAGAGCCTCCCCATGGCTTACAACCGTGATTTGCAGGAGGACAAGCTGGCTATGTTCAGTGCATACGACACGGTTCGGTCCTGTCTGGAGCTGACGCCCGCGATTGTTGCCGGTGCGGAACTGAAGCTGGATCAGATTCGTTCGAAGCTTGAAGACGGATTTCTGGATGCGACGGCGCTCATGGAATACCTGATCAAGAAGGGGGTTCCCATGAGAACCGGCCATGAAACGGTTGGAAAGCTGGTTGGAAAATGCGAAAAGGCAGGCTGCCGATTGAACGATCTTTCTCTGAATGACCTGCGCGCAGCGTGCGACCTGATCGAGGAAGATGTCTACCAGATTCTGGGGGCTGAAAATGCGATGAAAGCCTTGCAATCTTACGGATCCGGTGGCCAATCGTCTGTGACGGAACGGGTCAGGGAATGGAGAGAGAGGCTGAGTTCCTGAGTTGATTGTCCTGCGGGAGGGGTTGTATCGATTCGGTGATTGATCCTGCCCACCGATAAACTCCGTCAGCGCCTCCGATGAGATCAGGTTGACCGCTTCCGTTTGCAGGTCTACAGTGGAGTAGCGCTTGTCTCATGTCAGATTCGAGATGACCAGCAAACTCCAGACACCATAAACCAGTTTGACCGAACGGTTTCCGATTCGGGCGGAACAGACCCAGAATATGCCAGAAGATAAAGAGTCCGGTTCAGCAAATGGCGAAGGGCAGGCTCCGAAGAACCCTCGAAAGGAACGAGGTCCAGGCCTGTCGATGTGGTATGTCATTGCCATCGGCGTCATCCTGGTGGTCGTCCTGTCTGTTGCCAGCCGGAATCGTACCGGCGAACGAATCGACTACAGCCAGTTTCTGGAGGAACTTCAGAAGGGCAACTACACCTCCGCAAATGTGCATGAATTGACAATTGGCACATCAGCCCTGGCGTGGCAATCGCACGCCACTAAGGATGTCAGTGCTTCAAACGTCACTGACTTCAAACGCTTCTACGTACCCATTCTGCCGTTGAGCGATGTGGGTCGCGCGAACCTTGAGGAACTGCTGAAGTCGAAATCCATCAAGTACAGCTATGCTGAGCCACCATCGGAATGGGCGGCTCTGGCCCCGATGATGTTGTTCACTATTCTGCTGTTCGTCGCAGTGCTGCTCTTCCTCCGACGAATCGGTGGAGCTGGCTCAGCGATGTCGTTTGGGCGAAGTCGTGGTCGTCTGTACGCGCAGGAAGATGTTCGAGTTACATTTGCCGATGTGGCTGGCATTGAAGAGGCCGTCGAAGAACTAAAGGAGATCGTCGAATTCCTGCGAACTCCTCAGAAATATCAGGCACTGGGCGGTCGAATTCCGAGGGGCGTTTTGCTGGTGGGGCCTCCGGGAACCGGTAAGACAATGCTCGCCAAAGCAGTGGCGGGCGAAGCCGGAGTCCCTTTCTTCGGGCTGTCTGGTTCCGACTTTGTTGAAATGTACGTTGGTGTTGGGGCCGCTCGCGTTCGGGATATGTTCCAGCAGGCACTGCAGCGTTCGCCGGCCATTATCTTCATTGACGAACTGGATGCCCTGGGCAAAGTTCGCGGAAGCGGCGCTCCCGGAGGTCACGACGAACGAGAGCAAACTCTGAATGCGCTCCTGGTGGAAATGGACGGATTCGGCACCGACCAGAGCGTGATCGTAATGGGAGCGACCAATCGTCCGGAAACACTCGACCCGGCCCTGATGCGCCCGGGGCGATTTGATCGACATGTTCTGGTGGATCGCCCTGATATCAAGGGGCGAGAGGCCATTTTGAATGTCCATGCCCGAAAAGTAAAACTGGACACAAACGTTGACCTCAAACGACTGGCGAAACTGACACCGGGATTTGTTGGTGCGGATCTTGCCAACCTTGTCAATGAGGCAGCCTTATTGTCAGCGCGTCGTGATGAAAAACGTGTCACGATGCGGTCATTCGAAGACGGTATTGAACGGGTGATGGCGGGGCTGGAGAAGACCTCCCGGATCATTCTGGACGATATCAAACGCCGTGTGGCCTGCCATGAATCGGGCCATGCCCTGGTTGCGGCCAGCTTGCCGCACACGGATCCGGTCCACAAGATCTCAATCATTCCCCGAGGTATGGGAGCATTAGGGTACATGCTTCAACTGCCGGAGAATGAACGTGAATTACTGACGCAATCGGAATTGCAGAGCCGCATCGCTGTTCTCCTGGGGGGCATCGCGGCCGAACAGATCGTCTACAACGAGACTTCAACGGGAGCACAGAACGACCTGCAGCGTGCCACCGATTTGTCTCGCAGAATGGTGACGGAGTTTGGAATGAGCCCAAGGATGGGGCGAATGTACTACAGTGAGGCGCAACGCTCGCCGTTTCTTGCTGGCGCAGGTGCGGTTGTATCAGAATCCATCCACGCGGAAGCCACGCTTCGAGAGATCGACCAGGAGGTAAAACGGCTGGTCGATGAAGCCTATCGGACGGCATTCGAAACGCTGACATCCCAGCGCAGGACGCTTGATAAGTTGACGGCTGATCTGATTGAGATGGAAACGATGTCTGCTGAACACATGCACCTTGTAATTGAGCAGAATCGCACCGGGCCCAAGATCATGCATGGCACGAACCTGGCGCTGCCGGAACCGCCAACGCCCGGAAGCACATCCACGACCGAAGATGCAGAGCCTCCTTTGCGCGATGCCGCTGACGCATGACAACAATTTGTACTGATTTGTCGCAGGCATCGTCCGTCAAGTCGGAACGTCAATCCTGGTAACCGTTTACCGTGTTTGATGAAAATTGCGAATTGAATGCGTACAATGATGCGTGCGCTGGCGAAGCATGTCACCATCCTGGTGGCATGAGTTTACCTGCCAGGCATTCGAACTCGTCGAAGACCAGACGAAATCCCACCTCCACGATCCCACTGCTTCGGCAGTTCCCTTCAATTTGCCTGCCCCGGAACCTTACCTGGTCCCGGAGAAAATCCTGCCGAGACCATCCAAGTACACAGAACCCATCCGTGATCACAGAATTCATCCATGAACACAGCGGCGTCCATCAAATTACGCACTCCTCTCTTCCTCAGATTGCTTTTGTTCGCCTGTCTGACGGGATGCGGTAACAAGGCTGAGATCCGCGAGTACGTCGTAGAGCCTGAAGAAGACAAGGTCATCACATCAGAAGTGTTGCGTCGTTCGTTTGGCTCGATTCCACTCAAGTGGACCCAGCCCGAAGGCTGGCGGACTGCGGCAAATGATCAGTTCAGCGTGCTTGCATGGGTGACCAGTGATCAGAAGGACGTGGAAGCAAGAGTCACTTTGACGGATCTCCCCGGCTCTGCCGGCATCGTGCCGCAAATTGCCCGCTGGCGCGGTCAAATCGAACTTGATGATGCGGCACCGGACGAGATGATGAAGGATGTGGAGACCATTGATCTCGGCGATGGGCAGACCGGTTCCTACGTGCAGTTGAAAGGGAAGAAGGAATCGATTCTCGCGTTGATTCTTTCTGTGGAAGATAAGATGTGGGTGTTGCGTTATCGAGGAAATGAGATGGCCGTCAGAGACAGTGGCGCTGAGTTTCGACGTTTTTGTGAGTCAGTGCGAGTGGTGAATTAGCGGGCATGAATTACCAGCCCGGGGTGACTTTTGAAATCTGTATTCGACTTCGTTTTGTTTCTTGACCACGGTGAATTGGCGTTGAATTTGGTTCTGGGGCGAACGTCCCTGAGGAACGGATGAATCGATATGATGCCTGTACTGTGCAGGCATTGTTTCTGAGCGACATTGGATCGAATCGGTCATCGACAGGATCGATCATCGATAGGGTCCAGGCGTCAGCTCGATTTTGGGCAGGGCCTTGTCCTTGTGAGGATCGCGAAGCATGTCAACGACAACGATTCCGAGTTCGTTTCACACTGCAGACGATGATCAAACCAGTCGGCAATCGTTTATCGAAGTGGTCACGCCTGTGCTGCGTCCGCTGGCTTCGATGAAGTTGACGATCGTGCTGTTCGCTCTTTCAATGTTCATCGTGTTTGTCGGCAGCCTCGCCCAAAGCCGACGTGATGTCTGGTTGGTGATGGGCGACTATTTTCGCACTTTTCTTGCCTGGATTGACCTCGCAGATTTGTTTCCGCCATCCATGTTCCCTCAGCTTGGGGACTACGACTGGTCTCGGCTGGGTGCGTTTCGATACATCCCTTTCCCTGGCGGATGGTTGATTGGGACTGTCATGCTGATGAACCTGACCGCCGCTCATTTACTGCGGTTCAAGGTTCGTGTCTCCGGTACCAGGCTCTCGGCTGCGATTGTTGTGCTGGCGCTCGGGGCCGCTTTGACAAGTGTTGTTATCTACACCGGAAATGTGCAAACCGGAGTGGAAACCGGCAACTTTATTCTGACCGACAATCAGCTCTGGTACACAGTGCTGGCCGTGATGGGTGTCAGCGGAGGGCTTT
>JAGQQE010000102.1 GCA_020426345.1 Planctomycetaceae bacterium | reverse complement strand
AATCTTGTTGCCGCCCAGTCAGAGGTCAATCGGGTCAATACGTTGATTGCTCGCTGGAAGAATTATGTTGCACTGCGGGATGAACTGGCAGCGTTAGAACTCGCGCGAAAGGAGAGAGACTCCAGGCAGCTGGCCGCCCTCGAAATCAAGGCCGTCATGGAAGAGAAGACAACCGAAGTCTCCTCAAACCAGTCTGCAGCAGAGAAAGCTCGCATGATGATGACTGCGGCGGAACAGACAATGAAGCAGAAGTTGGCGGAGATGGCAGAAGTCCAGAAACTTCTGGATGTCCAGCAGAAACAATTGGCCCAGCGAGAGATGGCACAACCCATGGTCGTCTCTGCCCTGAACCAGGCCAGGGCAGCGCTTGCGGTATTGGCTGAAGACGCAGAGATCAAGGCCTCTGCCGCAACACTGGAGAACATCGTCCAGCGTCAGGAAAAAGAGATTGTTGCTGATCGTGAACAGGTCGTCGCTATGACCCAGGCAGCAGCAAAGCTAAACGCAGAATCTGATGCTGCAGCGAAGGCAATGATTGGATGCTCAAATGCAAATGGTTGCTGCTCAGAAAATGGTGCAGCAACTGGAAGCAGAATCAGAGCCAATCAAGGTTCAGGTGCAGCAGGCAGAAGCTGAGCTTCAGGCTGTTGAGCTGACAGTTCAGAAAGCTGAAGAGGTTGTTGAAGCACGTCGAGAGCAGATTCGCCCTCAACTGCAACTGACGTCTCGATAGACGCAACATCTTCGGGAAAAATGCACCGACCGACACTCTCCACCATGGTAGGGTGTCGGTCGCTGTTGTTTTAGCCGATAAAGTTTACCGGGACTGTGCAACCGGGCTGCGGCAGATTCTGCTGGTTTATTCTGGCGGCACTTTCCACTATCTGTTTTCACGGGGCATTCGTTACTCTGCCACTTTGACGAACGAGAATTCTGCGACTTTGCACGGAAGCAAGACTATGTCGCCCAATCTACAGTCCACAGGGATCCGCACTTCTGAAAAGGGGGCTGAGTCTCAACATGGCACCCGAACGCTTCGCAATAGGCGTGAACAAAGTCTCTTTGGAGTCGTAATTCCGGGGGCTTTCCTGACGGTGATTTTCTATGCCGTCGCCCCTGTCATGCCGGGTGCCCGTGAGTTCGTGACGCGATATTTCTGCAGTCACCCCTTGGAGTATGTGAGTACATTTTTATTCTGTATTGGATGCAGCATCCTCTGGTCCGGTTTTCGTCGTTCGCAGAAGGAAAGACGTGGGCTGGAATTCGTCGAGGAGCAGCAGGCACGTATTCGCGAATGCAAATCTGCGGAGGAGTGGCTTCATCCCATGGAGCCGGTGATTCGAACTACTTTCGCAGCTGCGAGAGTTGGTGACGCAATTCAGTACTGCAATCGCAATGCAGGGGCGAGTCTCGAAGAGCATTTACGGTATCTGGCAGAACTGGCTTCTGAACGTCTGCATCAGAGCTACGCTATGATGCGAACCATCACATGGGCAATACCGATCCTTGGCTTCCTCGGAACCGTCATAGGGATCACCATCGCAATCGCCAACGTAACGCCAGAACAATTGGAGTCTTCTCTGCCGGAGGTCACAGCAGGCCTTGCGGTTGCATTCGACACAACCGCTCAGGCGCTCGGGATGTCGATAGTGTTGGTTTTCAGCACGTTCGTCGTTGAACGTCGGGAACAGGCGCTGCTAAGCGAAGTGGAACAATTTGGTATCGATACATTGTTTGCCTCGCTGGTGCCATCACCCGAACAGAGTTCGCAGGCCGGCAGTGATGAGGTGCTGCACCAGACGCGACTCTTGCTCAGAAAGCAGGAGGCTGCGTGGACGACACATCTTGAAGAACTCCAGTCGAAATGGAGCCAGACGCTCCTGGAAGGAACGGCCCGGATTTCCGAGTCGCTTGGTCGCGAGACAGACCTTGTCCTGGAATCGCACCGCCATGCGATGAGTGAGGCAGGCGATTCGTACAGTGCAGTGCTGCATCGCTCGACAAAAGCGTTCGCCGACCAGATGCAGGGTTCACTGGCACAGTTCAGTGATCGGATCGAGTCGTGGCAGTCAGCACTGCAGCAGACATCGTTATCGGCATGTGGGCAGGCCGAAGAACTGCACAGTCTGGGACGAACGCTGCTGCAGCTTACGGAATCGGAACAGCGACTCGCCGCATTGCAGCAACAGCTCAATCAGAATTTGCAGGCCATGCAGATCGTTGAAACGCTGGAGCAAACCGTCAGTAGCCTCAACGCTGCCATTCATGTGCTCACTGCAAAGTCAAACATACGCTCGGCAGCGTAGACGGTGCCCCACTAAGCAGGAAGCTGTGGTGTCACAGAGAGATATCCCGCAAACGAGTTCGCAGGACGTAAAAGGTTGAAGAACGCGTGATGGCAAGGAGGCAGCATCAAAACTCAGTTTCGCTGTTTCCGTTTCTTGCCGTGCTTGTATGCGCGATGGGGGCCCTGATTCTGTTGCTTCTGGTCACGACTCGTCAGATCCGGGAACAGCGGCTTGCCCAAGGCACACCGTCTGAAACCGTCCCACTGAAGTTACCGCTCGTTACTGGGGAAGAACTGTCTTCCGACGTTGATAGTTCGGCCCGTGATCTGGAATTGCTGCAGGATCAGTTGCGGTCTGTGACGATTGAACTTGCTGATGAGACCGAAAAGGCCAGGCAACTGCGCTCAGAGATTTCTCAGGTGAATCAGGAGCTTGAGATATCGAGGAGTCAAGGGCAATCTCTTTCGACCGAAGCTTCAAGTCTGAAAGCTTCACTCGAACTGGGCAGCAGCCAGGACGTCAGCCGGGAAGTCGCTGAGGTTGAACAAAGTATCGCGATTCTGGAGCAACAACGTTCGGAATTGGCGGAGAAACTAAGTGAAGCAGAGCAGAGAATTCTGCTGCGCAGGCAGGAGCTTGTGACATTGAATGAGGAGGTGACCGGCACCTATCAGGAAATGCATGAAAGACGCTCCGCAGTGCTCAGCCTGCGTCGTCAGGCAGCAAGCACTTCATCAGCCCGTCCAAAGCCGGGTGAAACGGTTGTTGAGTTTACTAATGCCCGGGGAACATCACTGAATCCCATTCTCGTCAATTTGTCCGAACGGGGTATGGAGTTTCTTCCCACAGAGATTCGATTGACTGAAGACGATTTGAGGGGGACATCGCTGCGAAATAACCCTTTTCTTGAAGGTGTCTACGCACTGTCGGAGTTTCGGGGTAAACGAGCGGGCCAGGGCGTTCCTTACGTTTTGTTGCTGGTAAGACCGGGTGGCGCTAGTCCATTCTATACGGCCCAGCGAATCCTCACGGATTCGGGGATTCATTTCGGCTATGAATTACTTACGGACGAACATCAGATTCATGCCGGGGAGACTGATAGCGAAGAAGCAGCCTTCGTCCGAGATGCCGTTCTGAAATCACTGGCCGAACAGAGAGCTTTATTAGCGCGGATGCAAAGTGCCGGAATTGGAAATGGATTAGATGGCGGAGGCGGCGACATTAGAAGTGGTCGTCGCAGCCAGTTAACTGTGACTCCGGATGGTCGTGTCGTCACGATGCCTGACTCGCCGGAAATAGACGGACGTTACTTTGCAGGAGGTACGGCTCCTTCCCGACCGCTCCTCAGTCAGGCGGCCCGAAATTCACGATCGGCTCCACTTGATATGAGGGATCGTGTGCCTGATGACGAACCAGCGGTTGATAAATGGTCTTCCGGACGAGAAGAGCTCGCGCAGTCACCGCCGGAAACTGTCCCGGCGATGTCAATGATTGAAAGCAGGGAATCGGACTCGCGTTTTGCTGACGCTGAGTTGGTCTTTCAGGACAATCTTCTGGACCAACGACCGAATGAACGAGAACAATCATCGCTTCAAATGTTTCCGGCGGGTCCATCTGCATCGGCGAACTCTTCCGACGTGGAGTTTGATGTGTCTGCACCCTCAGTGCAGCCCAGGGGCAATCTTGAGCACATTGATCCTGAATTGTTACAGAGCCTCCCGCCTGGCAGTCGTAGCCCAACCACATACTCCACTCCTGTTGGCGTAACTGTTTTTCTGGACGAGAATCATCTGACCGTCGGGCAGCGTCCTTCCGTTGTGTATCAGCAGGACTCCATGGATGTCGCATTCGCTCATCTTCTGAAAAGCATTTCGGAAGATGTTGAAGGCGTTCGACAATCTGCGGAGGAACCCCTGCTGCCGATCGTGAAGTTTATTGTGAGTCCGGGGGCAGAACGCTCACGCTATTGGCTGGCAAAACAACTTCGGCAACTGGGGATCCCTTCGGCATCGGTGACTCATATTGAACCTTGTGTAACTCGGCTGGATGACTTCACCTCAACTCTGCTCGCATCGCTTGCTGAAAATCGTCCGGATTCGCCGTTGTCATCTGCCGCTCGAGTGCGACTATGGCCCACCGACTCAGATCCATTCGAAGGTGCAGAATCACCAATCGGAGGTGATGAAAAATGAGTCGGCGTAAATCAAGTGACGAGCATGAAGTCGGCTCGGATTCCTTTCTGGATGTGATCGCCAATATTGTTGGAATTCTGATCATCTTGATCGTGATCGTAGGCATGAAGGTGGCTCGCCAGGAAGCGATGCCTGTATCGGATGCAGACGTCGCCGAATTCTCTGAGCTTCAATCTGAGGTCTCTCCCGCGGTTGTACCTGATAGCCAGTTAACAGCGACGGAATCGGAAACCAGTGATGAGGTGGCGAAGATAAAGCAGGCCCTTAAAGATGCTGAGTTGATGCTATCGAGCGAACGGAAAGCCAGACAGATACTTGTCGCCGAATTGGAACACAAAAGGGCTGAAGTTTCCGCCGAGGCCGCTGCAATCGCGTCGCTGAATGGTGATCTTGATTTGCTGCGTCTTCGAGCTGCGTCTCACCTGCAACAAGGTGAAGACGCAGCAGATCGTCTCGCTTCGCTGACTCAGGAGGTGACAAAACGTCAGTCAGATGTAGATCGGCTGAAAAAGCAGGTATCCGACGCTGAGGAACAGGTGGCGACGGTATGTGTGTCTATCACAAAGGCTGAGGAACAGGTTGACGCATTCACAAAGGCCATTGAGGCCATCAACGCGGAGATGCTGGAACTTGAAGAAGTGATCTCTCCCGAGGAAAACGCAGCGGTGCCACCAACGGATCGTCTGCAACATCGCCTTTCTCCGGTTGGAAAGGTTGCTGACTCGTCAGAAATCCATTTCCGCGTCATCAATAATCAGATCAGTTTTTTGCCCGTCGATGAACTACTGGATCGACTGAAGAGCCAGTTGAATTCGCGAATGGGCGTCATCGCCCGAATGCCACAGTATGGCGGAACAGTCGGCCCGGTCCATGGCTATGTCATGAATTACACAGTCGAGCGCCATACGGGCAGTTTGCCTCAGGGGAACGGATGGGTCGGTGGAACGATGCTGGCAGTATCAGGTTGGACAATCGAAGCGGACGATCAGCGAGTTCCGTCCGAATCGACAGAAACGGCCCTGCGTCCGGGAAGTCAGTTTCGACGAATGATTGAATCCCAGCCCATTGATTCTGCCATTACGCTTTGGGTGTACCCGGATTCATTCCAGAGCTTTGCTGCCCTTCGTGAAGTGGCTCACGGACTTCAGTTGCGAGTAGCGGCCCGTCCACTTCCGGCAGGCACACCCATTTCAGGTTCGTCCAAAGGGTCACGATCGATCGTGCAATAGAACGAACCCGATCGGCTGATACGCAGTGATCACCTCCGTATACCTGCTGCTTCAATTTGTGGAACGCGATGCGGAAACTGAATCATCCGGATCTGGTAGTTTAACCATCCGTACCTTGTGATTGTTGCTGTCACCGATGTACAGAATATTGTCATCTGAAACAAAAACACCATGCGGACGGTCCATTCTGCAGGAGTGTGCTGGCCCAGCCTTTGGCCCGTCGCCTTTCTTGCCGTCGCCCACCACGACCTCAATAACGCCTGTTGATTTTCTGACGACTCTGATCGTATGACTTTCGGTATCGGCGAAGTAGATATCGCCTGCTTTGCTGAGGCAGATACCTTTTGGTCCTGAGAGCGTCGCCTGAAGTGCATCTCCGCCGTTGCCTGTGAAGCCACTTTTCCCGGTGCCAGCCAGGTGGTGAATGGATTGCGAATGGAGATCGATTCTGTAGATGGCATTGCCTTCCCGAAGGGCGAGATAAAGTGAGTGTTGCCCGTCAAAGTCCAGCGCTCTGGGACCATTCAGCGGTGTTCCGGAAACGGGCGATCGATCGGGAGTCGGCTTTCGTTCGCCGGTCCCGGCGAAGGTACTGATGAGGCCGGAGCCCAAATCTACTTTACGAATTCGATGGTTACCAATGTCGCAGATGTACAGATTCCCGCTGGTATCCAGGGCAATGGAATGCGGTCGGTTGAGCATTGCTGCATTTGCCGCCCCGCCATCTCCGACAAATCCCGGTTGACCGTTGCCGGCAATCGTGGAAATCACGCCATTCGAATGATCGACCCTTCGCACGATGTGGTTCTGCATCTCCACAAAGTACATGTTCCCGTCCAGATCAAAACGCACTTCGTAGGGTTCATTCAATTCTGCTGAGGTCGCGGGACCTCCATCGCCGCTATAACCTTTTCTTCCGCATCCAGCCACGACGTTACTCAGGCCTGTACTCAAGTCAATTCGGCGAATGACATGCGAGCCAACTTCGCAAACGTACAACGCGTTATCGGGACCGGTGACCAGCCCAAAGGGTTGTGGCATGGGAATGTCCGAGGCTCTGCCATTCATGCCACCGAACCCGTCGACGCCATTGCCGCCGATCGTCACTACTGAAACAGCCGAAGTTTCATCGGCAACTCCGGTCGCCGGAAATGATGGAAGTAACAGGACTGAAAGAAGACAGCGGAGTCGCATTGCTGACTTAAGATTCCGGGAAGCTGACACGATCTGTAAGCCTTTCGTGAAACGCTGGATTGAATTCAGTGGGTTTCGTGGCATGCCGAGTAGAACGGAACGCTATTCGGTAAATCAAATACCAGGCAGTGAAATGCCATTGGCCGCGAATCATCTTCCTGAAGTCCCCGGTCTGGCAAGTGTGTGAATGGATCTTTCAGCCCCGGTTTGCGACCCGGGAGGCGAATCACCCCGTTCCCGATTGCATCGCTTATCCGTGAAAACCCTCCCGGGAGTTCCTGTATGCGACGGAATGACCGGACGAAAGCAGTGTGCTCGGTTTCCCGCAGCAATTGTTTTTTTCTTGCGTAGTTCGGTGTTTTCGTGCATCGCGCACTACTGTTCTCTTGCTCATCGTTTGATTCCTCTGGTTGAAACACCATTCCAATTGCCCCTGGCATTGCTGCCATTGACTGCGGTGCCACGTCGCCATTCAGGACTGACTCAAATCTTTCAATGAACAATACGGTCTTAAGAATTCTTATTGTCACCGATTGTCCAGCGACGACCGATGGGGTTCGCAGGCAATTGGAAGACCTGAACCAGCGAAATGAATCTGTAGGGCAAGACGGATCGAGAGGATTCGACGGGCACCACGGAAATCCTGGACCGATGCGCTACCAGTTTGATACAGCCGCATGTCTGTCAGATGCGGAGCACTTGCTGGTCGAAGCGGTAAAGGAAGACTTCTGTTTCAGGATCTTGATCCTTGACGAACACTCACACCTGATCGAGGAGTTTCATCAGAAGCTCAATCAGATCTGGCAGGTCGACAAAGGACTGGAGGTCCTCGTGCTGACTGACGGTACAGAAACAGAGGCCGGGCCTCTGCTGTATCCGGATCAGTTCCTCCTGCTTCGGATGCCGGCAAATGGTACGGAGATTCGACAAGCTCTCATGGCGCTGACTTCAAAGACGGCGCTGCGGGATGCACACGCCAAACAGCTAGCCGATCTACAGGACCTGGTCGACCATTGCTCCGCCGCAACAACAGCTTCTGAAGAAGCGAACAGAGCCAAGAGTGAATTTCTGGCCAACATGAGTCATGAAATTCGTACACCGCTCAACGGTGTTCTGGGGATGCTGGAGTTACTGGCGGCGACGCCACTGGATTTTCAGCAGACTCGTTACATCAAAGGAGCCCAGACTTCAGCAGACTGTCTCCTGAATCTTATTAACGACATCCTCGATTTTTCCAGAATCGAGCAAAACCGAATGGACCTGGAGTACATTGACTTCAACATCCAGCGTTTGATGGAAGATGTCGTTGAAGTATTGTTGCCGTCTGCGATCAAGAAGGGGCTGGAGATCCGATGCGAGACCGATTCTAAAGTTCCGGCAGTTGTGTGCGGTGATCGGAATCGTATGCGTCAAATCCTTTTGAATCTCGCCAGCAATGCTGTCAAGTTTACGGCGACAGGTCACGTCATTCTTCGTTGCCTGTCTGACGATAACTATGCAAAAACCAACCTGCTTTGCTTCGAAGTGGAAGACACGGGCATCGGGATTCCGGAAGGCCAGCGTCATCGCCTGTTCAAGCCGTTTTCACAGGTGAATCCAGGTACAACGCGCCGCTTTGGAGGTTCGGGGATCGGGCTTGCGTTAAGCCGGCGGCTTGCCGAGCTCATGGGCGGGACGATGAGCGTGACCAGTAAGTTTGGACAGGGCTCCACATTCTGGTTTACCGCAGAACTGCGTCCATCCGCAAGTCACGAGAGTGCCTTTTCAGAAAGGCCTCTCCTGCAGGACAGTCTGGCATTGGTGGTTGCCCCTGAACTTATCAGGAAGGAGTCACTTCAGAAGAGTCTGGATGCCTGGGGAGTCAAGACAATCGCCGCATCCTCTCCGGCTGAAGCAATGACGACTCTGGATGAATTCGGGTTGAACGCCGATTCGTCGATAGATTTTTCGATCGTGGACGGCCAGTTCCATCTGGAGTCGGCTGAAGTGCTTGCGTCACTCGCGGGAAAGCTCAGGGAGATATCTGTCCCGGTTGTTCTGATTGATTCAGTAGATGCAGGGTTGTCCAGCGTTCAGCAACCATTCAGCGGTGTGCACGCCGTCGTCGCTCGCCCTGTACTCATGTCCCGGTTGTTTGATGCCATCATGTCGGCGATCAACCCAAAGCCAGTCACCAGCGTGATACGAACTGGGAAATCGACGACGGAGTCAAAGAGCCTCGCCGACCACAGAAAAATTCGTGTCCTCGTTGCTGAAGACTACGAGATCAATCAGGTTGTGATTCGTGAAGTCCTGATGAGAGGCGGCTTTGAGTGCTTGTTGGTGGCAGACGGAAGTGAAGCGGTCCGTGAAGCCTCGTCCAGGCATTTCGACATCGTCCTGATGGACTGCCAAATGCCCGTTTTGGATGGTCTAAGTGCCACAGAAGAAATCCGGCGGCGGGAAGAGAAGCTGGGAGGCATGGCTAGAAATGGTGAACGACTACCAATCATTGCTGTGACAGCAAATGCCGTCGAAGGAGATCGGGAAGATTGTATCGCTGCCGGCATCGATGACTACATCACCAAGCCAATTCAATTTCAATCACTTGTGAAGATGATCCATAACTGGGTTGGCGTGACGACGGCAGTTGAATCGAGTCGATCGCCGGATGATCAGCGTAAGGCGGAACCATACGATAGCAGGCAACCTCGGACACCGCAGAGCGAATTTGATATCAGGGAGATACTGAGCCAGTGTTTTGGCGATCGGGATCTTGCCGTTGAACTTCTGCAGATGTTTGAAGGGCGAGCTGCGGAAGGTCTGAAAGACCTTGCCGATGCCGTCAATTCCGGTGACGTTGGGGCGCTTCATCGAGTGTCACATAACCTGAAGGGGATTGCAGGAAATTTATGCGCACTCCGTTTACAGAATGATGCGGAAGCTGTGGAACGAATGGCACGAACAGCGACGACTATTGAGTCTGAATTGCTGGAACAGGTGACGGAAATGTCGAATACATTGCGTCGCTGTCTTGGAAACATTCCGGACGTCTCGAAGGTCATTCGATCAGAGGCGGTTAATTTCAGTATTTGAACAGAGTGCCTGCCGTAGTGTTGATCGGGTTCAGTGGAAGCGGCTTCAAAGAAGGAATAAAGACTGGCGATGATTTCTCTTTCCAGCTCAACAACTTATGACAACAGCCTGCCCGATCTCGATTTGGGGATCGGTGGCCAATGGAATCGTTTTTCTGCGAGTCCGCAGGTAATAAACCTGCAGAGTCAGATTGTCAGACCCATTGAGCCAAACAGTGAAAGCCTTAAGAAGAACTCTCATCTGCTGATTATCGACGATGAACCAATCAACCTGAGGTTAATTGAGAAATGTCTGCAGCAGGCAGGTTATACCCAAATCTCAACCCACTCGAATCCTTCGACTGCATTCGCAACGATCGCAAAAATACGCCCCGATCTGGTGCTTTGTGATGTGATCATGAGTGTTTCGGGGCTGGATATTCTGAAACAAGTCGCAGCGGATGAAGAATTGCGACATATCCCCATGGTGATGGTGACAGCATCGGATGACGAACTCGTACGCTCACATGCCCTGGAACTGGGCGCTGCTGAACTGCTGACAAAGCCATTGAGGTCGACTTCCCTTCTGCCGCGAGTACGTAATGCACTGCTGCTGAAATCACGCACCGACCAGATTCACGGTTACAGCCGACTTCTCGAACAACAGATTCAACAGCGAACTGCTGAGCTGATGATGTCTCGCCTCGAGCTGATTCACTGTCTGGCACGGCTTGCTGAGTTTCGGGACAATGAAACCGGCCACCATGTGATTCGAGTCGGACGTTATGCCGGTCTCCTCGCCAGAAGGCTGAACGTCGCACCGGAACTCGCTGAGCTGATTGAACAAGCTGCCCCGCTTCATGACATTGGCAAAATAGGCATCCCGGACGAAATACTTCTCAAGCCGGGAAAGCTGACGCCGGAAGAATTCGAACTCATGCAGAAGCATGTAGGACTTGGAAAGCGAGTGTTTCAGCCTCTTCCCTATGAGGACGCGCAGTCGTTGCGGAACCACACAGTGCTGGGGGAGTTGATGGTCAGCATCGGTTCTTCTCCACTCCTTCAGATGGCGGCGGAAATCGCATTAACTCATCACGAACGATGGGACGGAACTGGGTATCCCATCGGACTAAAAGGTGAGGATATTCCAATCAGTGGCAGAATTGTGGCAGTTGCCGACGTCTTTGATGCGCTTAGCAGCAAGCGCCCATACAAGCCAGCATTGCCACTGGATCGTTGTTTTGAAATCCTTCTCGAATGCCGCGGAACGCACCTGGATCCAGCAGTGGTCGATGCCTTTCTTACCGCAAGAGATGAGATTCTGCAGATCAGAATCAAACTGGCGGATATCGACTGACGATTCCGAGATCTCATTTCAGCATGGACCGAAGCGTCGCCTTCTGCCTCGGCTCGGGAAGTAATTCTGAGTATGCGCAGCGAGAATCCTCAGGCATTGTTATGCTGCCCGTAGCTCCCATGGTTGCCTTGCAACTCTCGTAACTACACTCTCGACTGCCAATCAATCAGGAGGGCACCTTCATGCCCGAATTGATGAATCGTCCCCGACTCTGCATCAGGAAGATCGTTGTCCTGCTGGTGACTGCGATTGTTTCGACCAGTTGCCTGTCAGTCGCTCAGGAAGTCAGCGCCCGCCAGCAACGACGAAGACCTTTCGCGGCGCTGCAGACCAGTGATCAACTTCGCCACAGAACCTGGGAGGTAGATAAGGTCCAGAGAGAAGCTCTGGTGTACATACCAGAGCACGCCACGGAGAAGCCCGTGCCCGTTGTGTTCGTATTTCACGGACATGGCGGAAACATGCGGAATTCCACTCGCCAGTTTCCGTACTATTCCGAATGGCCGGACGCGATTTCGATCTATCCACAGGGGTTAAAAACGCCCGGGCAATTGACAGATCCGGAGGGAAAAAAATCAGGCTGGCAAAAGACCTCCGGCGATCAGAATGACCGCGATCTTCACTTTTTCGACACGATGCTGAAGAGCCTCCGGGAAGAATACAAAGTTGACAACGATCGGATCTATTCGACGGGGCATTCTAATGGAGGTGGTTTCACATATCTGCTGTGGTCAGAACGTGGAGACGAATTTGCCGCCATGGCGCCTTCAGGGGCTGCCGCCAATCGATTGAAGAAGGAACTCAAGCCGAAGCCGGTTTTCCACGTTGCAGGAGACAATGATCCTCTGGTGAAGTTCGAATGGCAACGTCTGATGATTGCTCGCGTTGTCAGGCTGAATGGTTGTGGGAATGGTCAGAAATCAGGGGAACACATGACGATTTACCCATCTGAATCAGGAACCCCTGTTGTTACCTGGATATCTCACCAGGGGCATAAATTTCCACAGGAATCCGTCCGCGACGCAGTCGCATTTCTGAAGCAGCAATCCCGCGATGGTAAGTCAGCCAGCTCGGGTTCAAAATCAAGCGGGGCTCCGGAATCTCAGGAAACTGAGGCCAGCGGGATGGATCGTTAGACGAAATCCCACTCAAGGAGGGTCTCGGCCAGCAGTTCCACCTTTCTGCGCAATGGGTTTTGGCATGAACCTGTATCGGTTGACACAATTACTTTCGGCTTCGGTCCTGCTGGCGACAGGGTTGCACCTTTCGACGTCCGAAACGACATTTATCAGCGCCGCGGTCGGTGCGGATTTGAATGATGCACTAGCCTCATCGGAAACTTTTGACCGGGCCAGGTTGGTAATCCTGGCACCAAATGGCCCGGTGTTGGCTGAACTACAAATCAGTGTCTCCGGGTTGCCTTATCGGCAGTGGGTCGGTCGCTTTCTCGCCCAGCAACTGGATCTGGATAATTCCGGAAGCTTAGATCACTCGGAACTCGACCTCCTGACTCCGCAGTTGCTTCAGATGCTGAACGCTGCCAATGCGGATCAGGTCATGTCGCTTGCTCGTGCGAATAATGGAACGTCAGTGGGTACTGCTGAACAGGCTTTGTTGACAGAGCAGTTTTCCACGTGGATGCGTGAAAGACTTCCCAAGTCTTTTTTTATCAGCGTCCTCCCCCAAAACTCTGATGATGCTGTTCGATTGACATCGCTGCTTGATTCCGATCAGGACGGCACTGTGTCAAACCGGGAGCTTGTTGCGGCGGAAGAGACTTTGCGATTTCGGGATCTGGACGATGACCAGACATTCAGTATCTCCGAACTCATGCCGTATCGGGACCCGAGAACTCAGGGTGTCAGCCTGACTCCTGAAGCTGCGAATCTGCCATTCGTCGAGGTCACCGATCAGTCTTCTGCGAATCGGGCAGCTCAGAAAATTCTTTCTCGTTACGGACATCAATCACTCGTCGAAACAGCGGTATTGCGCGCGAATGAGGAACTGACGGTTCCCGTCAATAATCAATGGAATCAGGAGCAGTTGATCGACTGGCTTCTAAGCCATCAGCCTCATCTGCAGATCGAATTCAGATTATCCGACAAGGCCAATCGAAGCCGAGTTGCGGTTTCGATTTCGTCACAGGCGACATCCTTCTGTCAGCAGGCCGATCAGCAGCCCGGAAGCTGCCGTTTAATGGTTGATGACATGCCCGTGAGTCTGATTGCACGCGGAGGAGGATCGAATAATCGGGCTTACCTTCGCGGCTTCCTTGGTCAAAACTTCCTGATGAACGATGGCGACAGAAATCAGTATCTGGATGAGTCTGAATTTGCCGCCATGTCCGGTGTGCTTGCCCAGGCGGGTGCGAATGGTGACTTTCATGCCGTCGATCGGGACCAGAATGGCATGATTACCCGCGAAGAGGTTTTTAGCTTTGCGAATCGGGAGAGTATCTCGTCCGCCAGTCGAATTGAGGTAACCGTCAAACAGGACGGGAAATCAATTTTTGGCCTGTTGGATACCAACGGCGATCGCAGGATCTCAAAGCGAGAACTGCTTCAGGCCCCAAATGCATTATCGGAAATGGATAGAACAGGTGATGGTCGTTATGCGGATGAAGAACTGGGCGTGGAGTATTCGCTGACCATCGGTCTGGGACGGGCGGAGGTTCGTCGTAATAGTGTGCTGGCTATGAATTCGATGCAGACGATGAGTTCCCGTTCTCTCGACGCAATTCTCCCCGGTGTAAGCGGTCTCACTGGACCGGAATGGTTTCGAAGAATGGATCGGAATCAGGATGGTGACGTTTCGCGTCGGGAGTTCCTCGGAACCGTTTCGATGTTTGCAGAGATTGACCAGAATGCCGACGAACTAATCGACGAATCTGAAGCTTCAGCGTTGTCGGCGAATGAATGATGCAATTTCCTAATCAATGTTCTGCTGATCTTTCCGTTCTTTTTCAGCCTTGATCGACCGAATCAGATTGAAGATACCACCGGGGAGGTTCTTCTCCGACTCTTTCCTGTCCGGTTGAGAAACGCCCTGAATCAGTTCGAACACCGCCTGGGAAACAGGTTTCGGTTCTGTTTCCTGCTGTTCCGGCGCCAGGTTGCGGGCAATCTCATCAAAGAAAGTCATGCCGTCAGGCAACTGGATCTGTGGGTTGGCAACTGTTCCCTTCACGCTCACAAGGATTGGCTGCTTCGCTAACTGGGTCAGCATGGCAAGTGCTGCAGGTGTCGGCAAAGAATCCCGGGGACGCAGATTGGGTGAGGGTAGATGAATGGCTAACCTCAGATCGAGGCTTTCGTCCAGTGCGATTTTTCCGCTGGTTTCCGCCGTGAGTCCGGTGGCCAGTTCCGGAAGGAGAAACGACATCGCGTCGTGGTGGATACCATCGGGCGATACTGAAAAGGTGACATTTGATTCCTGAACAATTTGCAACCGATCCGGGAGTTGTTTTCCCGTGAGCTGCCCGGTGAGGATCGCAAGCTGTCGAACCCAGTTAGGTTTGAGTCGCGCTTCAAGCGAATGGAACTGAGCTCGACCTGACATCGCAAATGGGGGGCTGGGGATGTCTCCGTCTCCCAGGACAAGATTCACTTCGTCGATCCAGACAGATGCCGAACCGCCAAGTTCAGTTGATTGCGACAGTACCGGAGCGATCAGAGCAAGATTCTGTTCGGCATGCTTGTCAGAGACGGGTTCGTGATCGAATAACTGAAAGGCATCAATTGTCATGATTCGACGGCTGTCACGGTCGTTTGAAACGCGTCCATTGACGGTCAGAGCATCGAGATCGATGATCGGAAGTCTGCGCCATGGCGCGATCAGCCGGAATGCGCCACGGTCAATTGTGAATTCACAAAGGGATTGCGAAGTACTGGAGTTCTCCGGAATCGGCCAGGATCCGTCTTCATTGAGACGAACCTCGGTGGCTGGTTGCCTCAGCGTGATTTTCCCAAGATCATTCGGATTCAGAAGCAGCCAGAACAATCCATTTGAAATGTGAAGGCTTTCTATCTGCGACGTAATCTGCCCATGACTGTCGGACAGTCGAACGTCCTGAAACTCAAGGGGTTCGATCCATCCTCCACTGGCATCTTCGCAGGTGGCAGTCAATCCCATACTGCTGAAACTATTCGACAGAAGATCATTCCGCAGTTTGGTCTGCATCAACAGTGGCGGGACGCTCAGGACGGCGACCAGACTCAATGAACCGACCATCGCAACCCCGACCACAGCTCGCCTCCAGCGTTTCTGGCTGTTTGATCGTTTCGGGCCGTTTGATTGTGGGCGTGTTTGTGATTCGTTGGTTTCCATGACTGTTTTCTCGCCCCGTCCGTGTTGATGATGAGGCACGCTGTCGTCCTCCCGAAATCAGTTGCTCAGAACCGAAGTGTATATGGAATCACCCCGGCTCGGTGTATTGTAGCCATTGTTCCGAAGTCAATCTCGCCCTATTTCTCGGCTTTTTCACCGAGCGACAGGTCTGCGGGAGCATCCTCGAGCGATTCACCCTGGTTGATTGGAATACTGATGACCAGGCCCGCAAATTTGGCAGTGGCTGAGGGCTGAATCGAGAATCCACCGTGACATCCAATGCATCCACCCGTCAGCGGAATACTACCTGCTCGACGGTAGAAGCCATCTTCGATCACTTCAATACCGTCTTCGCCCCGGGATATTGCTCGTGCCGCGGCCTTTTCGAACTGAGTTTCCGGTTCATGATTGATGCTCATCGCTTTCAGACTGGCTGCAATCCACCGAGCCTGTGACTGGTTTTGCTTCTGAATGTCTTCAAAGACGTCCTCCATTGCTCGGGCCGGCACGACGGCTCGTTCGCCGTGAAAGTAGCGGTGATGCATTGCATCAAGAGTTGCGCGATAGATTTCGTGCATCAGTTCCGCTCGTTCTCTTGCCGCCTGTAAAGTGTATCTCTGAACCGGCTTTTCGTTGGACGTGATGGTATCAGTAGGATGCTTCTCCGCGTCCGCCGTCTCTTGTTCTGCAGAAGTTGAGACTGGCACTGATGGTACAGTCGTACTGAGCGGTTGTTCGCCGGCTATCAGGCCGGAGACGCTGCTGATCGCCAGGAACCACACCAGACCCGCGGAACCGTAAGTTGTTTGTGACATCTCGATGAATCCTCCGCTATGTGAAACGCTGGGAAGCTGATTTTAGCGATCAATACCCGGCATCACGCATATGAAAGATCGCGCGGTGCGGGTGGGTTCGTCCTGTTCCGGTTGATCGGTCGAAGGGGTTTCCGCTTTGCAACTCTGTTTTAACCGTGTTGTGGTGAACTTGATTCCGTAGTTGATGATGGTAAGACTTCCTTTCGTATCAAAGCTTACCCACCTGCGAGACTCAAAAGATGCTGTGCCTGTTCACATTCTCACGACTGGTTCACCTGCCCCGGACGTCCGCCATTCGGTTTCTGGCAGCGCTGATCTTCATGCTGATAAGCCTGTCTTCTGGAGACTGTGTCTGTGTGGTGGGAGAAGAAATCCACCGCTGGGAGTTTCGTGATGGAGTTGGCGGATGGATTCCGAACAACCAGACAGAATTATCGGCACCGGAGGGTTTGCTGAAAGTCTTGTCGAAGGGGAGTGATCCCTTCATGACAGCGGTTCTCAAAGGGCAACCCGGACAGCATCAAATCACTATTCGATCTCAGTTTGAAGGCCGAGCTGATGTGCAGGTGTTCTGGACAACGGAAAAAGAACCAGGAACCAGCGAGAAGAATAGTGTGCGGTCAGAGTTTACCGGGACCAAAGCAGACATGAAGAATTTGAAGCTTTGGTTCACGACGGATTCCCCGGTGACCTCTCTGCGAATTGATCCGATGAGTCGTTCCGGGCAGATGGTGATCGAATCAATCATCCTCACCGATGAGGGTCCACCGACACCGACCGCTACACCGGTTTCAGACATCAAAGTTGCTGATGGGTTTCAGGTCGAGCTGTTGTATTCTGTACCCGGAGGTGAAATGGGCTCGTGGGTCAACATGGCCAGCGACCCGAAAGGTCGCCTGATTGTCAGTGACCAGTACGGAAAGTTATATCGAGTGACTCCGCCACCTGTCGGAAAAAATGATCGCCCTGTCATCGAATCCATCAATGTCGACATCGGGATGGCGCAGGGATTGGTTTGGGCATTTGACAGCTTGTATGTGATGGTGAATGGAACCGATGCCGACAGACAGGGGCTTTACAGGATCACTGACGCCGATGGTGACGATCAGCTGGACACACTGGACTTTCTTCGCAGGATAGATGGAGGTGGCGAGCATGGCCCACATGCAGTCATTGCCGGTCCAGACGGCAAATCACTTTATGTTTGTGCGGGAAACCACACGCTGCCGACAGAATTCACCACGTCTCGTGTCCCCCGCAACTGGGGAGAAGATCAATTATTGCCTCGCATGTGGGACGCGGGCGGTCATGCCGTTGGTAAATTGGCGCCGGGTGGATGGATCGCCAAAGTAAGCCCGGATGGTCAGGAATGGGAACTCGTTGCAAGCGGTTTTCGTAATGAATTCGACATCGCGTTCAACACGGACGGTGAATTGTTCACCTACGATGCAGACATGGAATGGGATGTTGGTTTACCGTGGTACCGTCCGACGCGTGTTAACCACGTCACCAGCGGAGCTGAGTTCGGATGGAGATCCGGCACTGGAAAATGGCCCGTCTGGTATCCGGACAGTCTTGGATCTGTGATCGACATCGGGCCAGGTTCACCGACAGGAATCGCATTTGGCACGGGTGCGCAATTTCCCGCAAAATACCAGAAATCACTCTTCATTTCCGACTGGAGTTACGGGGTTATCTACGCAATCCACATGACTCCAACGGGTTCCACCTACACGGCCGAAGCGGAACGGTTCATTTCTGCCGCGCCATTGCCCGTAACAGACATTGTTATCAACCCAACCGATCACGCAATGTACTTCACCATCGGGGGGCGGCGCACTCAGTCTGGTCTCTACCGTGTCACCTATACCGGATCCGATGTTGCGAGCCCGAATACGCAACCGACTACGGCGAAAACATCCCCCGAGTTAAGGACTAT
>JAGQQE010000101.1 GCA_020426345.1 Planctomycetaceae bacterium | reverse complement strand
GAACAGGCACATCGTGCTGACTGCAGTCACGTGAACTCAGGGCGACATGGAATGGCACACGACGTAGACTGTGTGGTGTGTGATGAAGCTTACATGCGAGAACCGAATCATGCCTCACGAAGCCGCCCGTTTCAGTAATATCGACGAAGCCAATAGTGACCGTTCGATGGTCGCCAAATACTCGGCCATCATGGAGACGGCTGTTGATGCCATCATCACCATTCGGGAAGACGGCGTCATCGAATCCGTGAATCCGGCGGCCTGCCGAATGTTTGGATACCCGATGGAAGCCCTTGTCGGGTCCAATGTACGAATCTTAATGCCCGCTCCCCACAGTGCTGAGCATGATGGGTATTTGCGAAAGTATCGCGAGACCGGCCAGGCAGCCATCATCGGAGTCGGTCGACGTGTATCCGGGGTTCGAAAAGATGGAACGCAGTTCCCGCTCCACCTTGCTGTGACCGAGTTCCACATTGGAGACAAACAATTTTTCTCCGGGATCATCAGGGACCTGACAGAACTCGATCAGGCGCAAACGCGACTCCTCCAGTCTGCGCGGCTGGCTGCGATTGGTCAAATGGTGACCGGACTTGCGCATGAAAGCCGGAACGCACTGCAGCGTGCCCAGGCGTGTCTGGATATGCTGAGCCTTGAGCTTGAGGGACAGGAAGATCTGCAGGATCTCTCACGCCGGGCAACAAATGCGCTACAGGATCTTCATCGGCTTTATGAAGAAGTTCGCAGCTACGCAGCTCCCATTCATCTTGAATTTCGGGAAGTCAACCTGCGTAACATCTGGCGGAAGGAATGGGAGAACCTCGCCGCCGTTCGTACCTCTCTCGATATCAGACTCACGGAAAGTGTCGAATGCGACGACGCCGTTTGCGAAGTGGATGTTCATCGTATCGAGCAGGTGTTTCGGAACATCCTTGAAAATGCCATCCATGCCTGTGGCAGTGACGGGGCAATTCAGGTTCATTGCTGCCCCGTTTCGATAAACGGGCAGGAAGCGATACGGATCGAATTCATCGACGATGGTACGGGGCTGACGAGCGATGCAGCGCAGCACATTTTTGAGCCGTTCTTCACAACAAAGCAGAAAGGAACGGGGCTCGGGATGGCCATCGTTCGCCGTATTATCGACGCCCACTGCGGAGAAATTTCCGCTCGCCCGGGTTCGGATCGCGGCACCGTGATTTCCGTGGTTCTCCCCCGCCGGATCGCCGCCAACGAGGTTAGGAACGGAGTTCGCAGTAGCTCCAGCGTCGCCTCGTAATTCCCGGCCATATTGCAAAATCCGAATTCCATTCCGATTCAGCATCGTGTTCGGCGGGCGAATCCGCACAATGCGCGCCATTGTGCACACATGGGGTGAGACCGCGTCGAGCTGGTGAGCATTTCACAGCGAAACTCGTGTTTCTCGGGTGAGATGAAAACTGTATCGATCTCGCGACATCCGCCGCGAAGGTCTGGTGGGAGTATTTTGTGATGGCTGCATCACCTCAATCCACATCACAAGTGATGAATCTGCTGGTTGTTGAGGACGATCCCGATTTCCGCGAGACGTGTTCACGCTGGATGACGCGAAAAGGGCATCGGGTCTCCTCAGCCGCGAACGGGCAGGAGGCACTGGAACTGTGCGAACAAAAACTTTTTGATGTCGCCATTGTGGATATGAACATGCCTGGCCTGACGGGCCTGGAACTGCTTGAGCGGATGAAGGCATCCCAGTTCGAAACCGAAGTACTGATCCTCACGGGCCAGGGAAGCATCGAAAGCGCTGTGAACGCGATGAAGCTTGGCGCGTGCGATTACCTCACCAAACCTTTTCCGATGGACGAGCTTGAACATCGCTGCCTGATGGCGTGGCAGCGTGGGCAGATTCACAAAGAGAATCGGCAGCTGAAAGCCATCATCGAACGATCACAACCGCCGGTCTGCATCATCGGCGAATCGATGCGAATGCGGGACATCTTCCGCTTGATTGACCGCGTTGCGCCCACGGACAAGCCGGTCCTGATACAGGGCGAAAGTGGGACCGGAAAAGAACTGGTCGCAAGAGCACTCCAGCAGAAGAGTCAACGTGCCTCAAGACCATTTGTCACTATCAACTGTGCCGCACTTCCGGAGCAGCTGGTCGAAAGTGAACTTTTCGGGCATCGCAAAGGTGCGTTCACTGGTGCAAACGAAGATCGTCCGGGAATGTTTGAAGTGGCCGACGGAGGCACACTTTTCATCGACGAAATCGGCGAACTGCCCGGCAGTCTTCAGCCAAAGCTGCTGCGTGCTCTGGAAGACGGCTCGATCCGTCGTGTTGGGTCGACGCGCGAACGCAAGGTGAATGTCCGAGTGCTGGCGGCGACGAATCGAACTCTGGTGGAAGAAGTCGCGGCCGGTCGGTTTCGAGAAGATCTCTATTATCGAATCAATGTCATGTCACTCGAATTACCACCCCTTCGAAAACGTGAAGGAGATGTCGACTTACTCATCGACCATATGCTGGCAAAGGGATGGAAGATGACGGACGAGGCTCGTCGAATGCTGACGGCCTATCACTGGCCTGGCAATGTACGTCAACTGCGCAACGCGATAGAGAGAGCTCAGATCCTGGCGGACAATAACCTCATCACCATCGATGACTTGCCATCCGAAATCATCGATCATGAAACATTGGCCGGCTCACCGGCAGGGTCGACTTTGATTCACGCAACCGCTGCGGCGGGTACATCAGGCTGCTCCACAGCTGCAGATCCGGTGAGCACGTCGGTCAAGCTGGAAGACCTGGAGCGAACGCATATCATCGAGATTCTGCGTCGTGAACACGGCAACAAAGCCAGAGCGGCCCGGGTTCTGGGAATCCACCGACGCAAGCTGTACCGACTGCTGGAACGGTACAATATCACCGAAACTTCGTGGGTCTGAGAATTTCCCTGAGCTCAGAACGGGGACGCTGGTCGTTCACGGATCAGCACCTCTGCGTCCAACAACTCAAGGCGCCGCTTGGAGTTCGGAAGATTCGCGCCGAAGCGGATTTGTGACGGGCACGGTACGGGCATCGCAAATTAAGCATCGCTCTGAACAGGGTGGTTGCGCGCGATTGAGTCTCGGCGCGTTTCTGATAAGCTGCTCCGTTTTTCCACTCCGCCGCGCATTCCTTAAGGTCTGCCGCAGGGAGTCTTTGTCGACCTCGATCGATGATTTTCCAGGCGATGAACATGAGTGCCGTGGCTAATAATCAGTTGAACTCACAATCTGTTCAGGCCGATTCTGATTCGCATGCTGTTCAGGATGATGTCGTTCTGGTGCTCGACTTCGGGTCTCAGACAGCCCAGTTGATTGCACGCCGGGTCCGCGATCAGAACGTGTTTTGTCAAATCGTCCGGCATGACTTGTCGGCCGAACGAATCAGGGAACTGAATCCCCGGGGCTTGATCCTGTCAGGAGGGCCGGCCAGCGTTTACGGAGAGAATTCGCCAAAGGTCGATCCGGAAATTTTCACTCTGGGGATTCCGGTGCTTGGCATCTGCTACGGTATGCAGATCATGTGTCAAACGCTGGGCGGGAAAATTCTGCCGGCTCATTCCCGCGAATTTGGTCGCGCACCGTGTGAACAGACGGTGGAATCAACACTGTTCGAAGGCCTCCCCCCGACGTTTGTCGCCTGGATGAGTCATGGAGATCAGGTCGATACGCTGACGGGAGAATTCGAACCCATTGCATCGACAAGCACCTGTCCGAATGCTGCTGTCCGGCACAAGTCTCTGCCCGTGTTCGGGCTGCAGTTTCATCCGGAAGTCACGCACACCGAATACGGCGCGACACTGCTGGGTAACTTTGTTCGAAATATCTGCAGCTGCAGGGGGTCCTGGAAAATCACCTCACTGATCGAACAGCAAAAGCAGTCGATCCGCGAGACAGTGGGAACGGACCGCGTGATCTGTGGTTTGTCCGGCGGCGTCGATTCGTCTGTTGTTGCCGCCCTGATTTCTGAAGCGATTGGCGAGCAGCTATCCTGCATCTTTGTCGATAACGGCATGCTGCGAAAAGACGAACGCCGACAGGTCGAAGAACAGTTTCTGAAGCACTTCAAGACCGATTTGCATGTTGTGGATGCCAGTGAACGGTTCTTATCCGAGCTGGCCGGGGTCACAGATCCTCAGCAAAAACGAAAAATCATCGGACGCGTCTTTATCGAAGTCTTCCGGGATGAAGCCAAATCAATTCCCAATGCAAAGTACCTTGCACAGGGAACGCTGTACCCCGATGTCATCGAATCGGGCGCGAATCCGGATGGCCCCGCGGCGACGATCAAGTCGCATCATAATGTCGGCGGACTGCCCGATGAACTGGGTTTCGAACTCATTGAACCCCTCCGCGATTTGTTCAAGGATGAGGTTCGTCGTATGGGACTGGAACTCGGATTGCCCGAGGTGATGGTTTGGCGACATCCATTTCCAGGGCCCGGCCTGTCCGTTCGGTGCCTCGGCGAGGTGACCAAAGAACGCATGGATATCATTCGGGAAGCCGACGCGATCCTGATTGAAGAATTGCACACAGCCGGGCTGTATCGTGAGATTCAGCAGGCATTCGTCGTACTGCTGCCTGTCCAGTCGGTGGGTGTTATGGGCGACGACCGGACCTATGAGAATGTGGCGGCCATTCGAGCCGTTCGAACCGAAGATTTCATGACGGCGGACTGGTATCAGTTCCCCTACGATGTTCTGCAGAGAATCTCAACACGCATTATCAACTCCGTGCGTGGCATCAATCGCGTGGTCTACGATGTCAGTTCAAAACCACCAGCGACGATCGAGTGGGAATAAGGATTGAGTGGGAATAAGATTGTGTAGGGAATAACTCGCAGCTGACTTCATGCCGGTGAAGCAGCTTCAGATGCCTGACAATAATTCTTCACAGATCGTTGATACGAGTGTTTCCTCCAGAGTCTGCAGGATATCAGCGACCCTGGCTCCGTCCATAATACGGTGGTCGTAGGCCAGTGTTACGCGACTGCGGTTGTTCTCATCCAGCGGTCCGTAAGTCAGGCAACCTGTGTGAATTGACGGAGGCACCTGAATCTCTGCGCCTCTGCCTGCCAGCGTCGAAAGAAAAAAAGTGCCGAATCGTTTCGCTCGCCCCTGCGTCGAGATGTTCAGATTCCACCACCAGATCATTCGTCGCAGAACCAGGGGAAGCTTTGCCAGTCTCCATTGGTTGCGGAACACGTCCTTCGGTAGTTCGTGACAGAACTGATCAATTTGCCGCTGGATATTCAGCAGGGATTTTGTTTCCGGAGCTTCAATGATTCCCCAGAACAACCACGATTCGCCATGCACCACTCGCTGCACGGTCAGTGTGCCATGGCTGGCGTTGTTCTGGTAAATATGAGCCCAGGGCCATCGATACCAGGTCTGGCGCAGTTCGGGATAGTCGGCTGCAACAAGAGCAAATGCCTTCAAGAAAATGGCCGACCAGGAAACTCGCTTCGAACATTTCGCTCTGGCAGAAGCGACGACCGTCAAATCCATTCGTCTGTCGTGGCCACACAGCGGAACCTGTTGATTGAAATACAACAGATCCCAGGTTAACCGCCGACTACGCGGAACGGCAAACCGTCGACCGTCACGAACCGTTGCGATGTCAGGAGAGGTCAAGGTCGAGCTCCCTGCGGCCCGCGAAATGCCTGCGGAGCAGCAAGCGGGCCGGTGAAAATGCGAGGGACACGCAGCGAAGGGATCGGCCCGTTTGGATTCGGCTGAAAGGCTGAAAGAAACTGCTTCATCGATTCATCGACCTGAATACGAGAGCGGATTTCCGTCTGCGGGCGATCGACAGTTCCTCGCACCTGAACGCCAACCCATTGCGTTGTGCTGGCGTAGAGCAGTTCATTGACAAGTGGCAACGACGGACGACGAGACCGTGCGGGCCGCGAATAGAAGTCCATCACCACATCACCGCCAAATCCAATACTGCCGCGGCCACGCAGGGCCAGTGAATCGCCGACCAGGTCAATCGGGTCAAATACGAACTGCTCGTCCTGGACATCGAAAGACAGTAACGCATAGTCGAATGCTTCTCGATTTGGCACAGTGAAGTTCAGCTGACCAAGAGCCCTGAACAATGTGACCATCATCGGAAGTTCGTACATCGATGCCGGGCTGATCAGCAATTGCCCGCGGCCTTCAATTCTGGCGGCATCTTCTCCCGCGCCGGTCAGATAAAGCCACGCATTGACAACCCCTTTCATATTCTGCTGATCGGGGATGTGCCGAGCCGCGTACGATTCCAGCAATGCGTTTCTGATGGTACTGAAGAGGCGAAATCGATCGGACTCGTTAAGACTGACGGTGGCATTCACCAGCAGCGATCCGCCATAACCCTGCGCCTGAATCTGCGACGCTGTCGGAACAAGTTCCGGATTAATGTTGAAGATATCACGAGAGCCCAGCAGCAGTTCTTCGTCATTCAGGCTGTAAGGGCCGAAGACGCGTGTCAGTTGTTTGCCCAGCACATCGACCGTATCCAGGCGGATGTCGCCCGCGTTAATCAGGTGCGCGCCATCCCAGTTGCCTCGCGCATTCACGATCCCCGATACGTTTTCCAGTTGAAGACCCGCTGCAATCGCACAGTCTTTCAGTCGCATGGTCATTTCCCACGCAGCGGTCGTCTGCAGTCGTCCGTCAGTTGCACCACGAAAATCCAGCTGTGAATTCTCGATGGCAACTTTTCCCTGTCGAGACAGGCGGGACAGCGTTTCGTGCCATGAATCCGGAAGTGCTGCTCGCAGATCATCGTCCGGTTCGAGATCGGTGGCATTCACATCATTCAGATGAACCTGCCAAAGATCATCAGGGCTGACTTCAGCCCACCCTGTGGCACTGACGGGGGCTTCATTATGGCGCCCCTTGAACTCCAGAATTTCACAATGCTGAACACCAGCAAATCTTGGATCGTTGGGGTCGTAGCTGAGTTTGAGTGAATCGACCGTCATTCGATATGGAAAGGCGGTCGGGTAGATTTCCCCATCGGTGATTACAACTTCCGGCAGTCGAATCACGGGTTTCTGCCCGGGTGAGGCCGTCCAGTGAATGTTGCTGGTTAAGCTGACTTTTCCTTTCGGCTGCAACATTGACCAGACGACGCGACTGCTGTCGCCCAGAGCGTTGTAGAGATCCGGGTCCAGCTGGCCATTCTCGCACTTCACTTCCAGCTCGAGAACGCCAGGCTGGGGCTCTCCTCGATAATATCCTCGCGCAGATAGCATCGCGTCGCTGTGTCGCCCCTTCAGGTCTTCAAACTTCCAGGACTTTTCGAGCGTGTTGAAGACCAGCCGACCACTGAGCTCACTGATTTCGTATGGAAAGCCCGTAAATCGCATCGCACCATTGGTGACTGTTGCGTTCATGAGCATGTGTGTCGGTTTATCGAGACCCGGTGGTCGATAGCATCGCGCTTTGCAAGCCGCGCGACCGGAGATCTGAAGCGAATCCAGTACCTTTCTTCCCGCCTCCTCCAGCGCATCACGGAAGCGACTGTCAATCGGAAAGTTTTCGGTCTGCAGATCAAACAGCATTTCTGCTTCCGGTCCGGGACGCTGAATAACCCCCGTCCCCGAAACCAGTTGCTCGCCAGCCGTGCCCGTCCCCTTCAGATCAAAAATCACATTCTGATCCGTAAACGGCACGCCTTCGAAGGATCGCTGCGATACCGTCCCCCGAATGTTGCGCACAGGGTAACGGAACTTGTGAAATGTGACCTCACCTCCCGAAATGGTGCCAGTCAGGCCAATGGGCAGCCACTTGCCGGATTCGGCACGCCGCAAAGTGACATCGCCGCTGACGTAACCATCCGGCAGAAAGTTGTCAAAAAACGGCCGTGCCTTTACCGGAAAGAATGGTTGAATACGTTTGTCAACGTGAAAGTTTTCCGCATGCAGAGTGATCTCCGGGGCGGGCGATCCGGGCTGCGTCGACATTCGCAGTTCTCCGGAAAGCAGGGCGTCCCCATCGCGAGCCTGGGTTAGTTTGACGATAACATTCTGATTGTCGCGAAAGACCGTCGCCTGAACATCAGTCAGCGTGTCCTCAATCGCCGAGGATGATAACTGACCATCGCGAATATCGACCTTCAGACGAAAATCCGGAATGGTGGCTTCAGGGCGACCGGCTACCTGAAAGTCAACATTCAGCACACCAAGAAATCGAGGAGCGATACTGCTGCTTCCAATCACAAGTGCAGCCGTTGGCGATGTCGATCCCTGAGCATCAGCGGGAACAAATCGCCCGAAGATGCTGTCAATTTGTTCGAGCTGATTTTGCAGGCCTGGGTTCGTCGAATGCGCGAGGGCAGCCAGCTTCTGGCCAACCTGAACATCTCGCATCCGTCCCCCCAGTTGCCACTGCCTGCTCTTCAGATCCCAGTCGCCCGTCAGTGTTAATGGACCGGCATTTGGTAAGACGACATCGCCTGTGAAATCGTAAGCCGTGCTGGAGGAGGGAACTGCCAGAAACGAAGAACTGGTCAACAACAGGTTCGCCGGTGGCAGGCCACTTCCGTGTTCAAGCATCAACTGCGTCCGCACGTCCTCCAGCGTAATCTGTGGCAGTACCAATGCCTGATTTTCCTGACGGATGAACCGGTAATCCTGCCAGTTCCAGCGACCGTCTTCGCGACGCTGCATCAACACTTCAATCTTCGAAGCACGCAACGAAGTGATATGCACCCGATGCCGTTCGAAAAGTTCTGTTTCATCGATCAGCGCCAGAACGTCATTTGCCCGAAGCAGTGATTTATTCGTCCTGCGATCCCGCAGTTCAACGCGCTGCAGACGCAGCGACTTCCCGGGTAACAAAGAGATCTGTCCGATTTCCAGTTTCAGATCCGGCGCAACGGCCTCGAAACGGGCGGTCAGTACCTGACGAACCATCAGGTCACCGTTCTGCCAAAACCAGACTCCCCCGGCACCGATCGCAACAGCGATCAGCAACAGCAGAAGGAGAGCCCATTTGATGACAGACAGTGGCTTCATGCATCCTTGCCGAAGTCAGCCGCGTGTGAAGCGGTAACGAGTTCTTGTCCCCTGAATAACGCAATTCAGGTGCGGGGTGAGTTCTTCCTGAACCAACCACGCCAGTCCCACCCCTGCAACGCGTTTGCCGCAAAGATGGAAAGCGGAAATTCAACAGGTAAACGATACCGGATTGACCCGACAAAGGCCATATGAACCAGCAGAAACAGCAGGAAGGGCGCTGCCAGGACAGCAATTCCTGCAGGTGAACCGGTCCAGCGGTAAACCCCCAGTATCACAGCGGCAAAAAAAACGAGGTAGAAAACAACCGAAACCAGCGATGCTGGGCTATCTGCAAAGCCTGAGGCATTTAGGGTAAGGCTCAGGTATCGGCCAGCCTTGACGAACCCCAGCTCAACCGCTCGCATTTTATTCGCGAGAGCAAACGCGATTGCACGCGACTTATAGTGTTCATTTGCATCGTATTCACTCATTGTCGCGTAGACATTTTCCTCGTCCACAAAACGCATATCGCTGGCGCCGGTCGCATTGGCATGCATCCCGTCGTAAAGGCTGGGGCCGGACCAGAGTGAGGTAAAAACCCAGTGCCCGGTGACGTCATGATTTCGCCAGGCCCAGGGAAGCAGGACCAGAAAACAGCCCAACAGAATTACCGCGATGGCCGCCATTCTCCATCGGTACGCTGCAGTCGACAGCAGAAGAACCAGGCCAGAGCTTACGATTGGCCAAAGAATCCAACCAGGGCGAATCAGTACCGTCAACCCCGTCGAGACGCCCAGTAACCCGGCCCATCGCAGAATCTGGCCGGGGAACTTCAACAGTTTCACAAGCAGGATCAGACACGTGAGAAGCCCGAAAGCGAACAATGTTTCGGACAGAATCAGGACACTGTTCCCGACTTGCAGTGGAGCGATCGCCATGATGGCTGCGGCCATCAATCCGATCGATTCGGCTGCGCTGTTTTTTTCAGTGAACAGCAGGCGAGCGAGATACCAGGTGAGCCAGCAGCAGCCAGCCCCGATCCCAGCAAGCACAATGCGCGCACACAGAATTGACGGCCCAAAGAGCTCAATCGATGCTGCCAGCAGCAGGGGAAAGCCCGGGGTCCGCAGAACATAGCGTGGCGGTTGATGGATGCAGTAGTCCTGTCCGGCGGCAATTTTTTGTGCAAGTTCCCAATAGCCGTTGGCATCGCCTTCGATCAGGAAGGCTCGACCTGCCTTCTGTACATGATGCTCAACTGCAAACGCTGCCAGAAGACGCAACCCGAAAGCGACGATCAGGATTGCCATGAAATACGGAGTGCTGCGTTGCACTAAACAGGAGCCCTGTTGCAGGATGACAGATTGCAAATGAAAATGAAGAAGACAGGTGCGGCCCCAGCCAAATCGAACGCCAACTGCCACGGAATGTTTACGGCTCCAGAGAGAAAAGTGCAAACGGGAAACCGAAATTCGAAGCAAACATACCGGCCTGCATCAAATCCTGTCATCATGTGCGACCGAAGATGTACGTTTCGCGCAGTCTGATCGTCGTCGGTGCTGCCTTTGTCTGAATCTGCCGGAATCCGGCGAAAATACGATGCTGTTCGCTCCGGAAGAGCTTTACGACTATGAGACGTGTCTTTCTCCTGATCGATGGCTACAACCTCATGCACGCCGCTGGTTTTGCAAGGTACCGGTACGGGCCCGGGGACCTTCAGCGGTGCCGCCAGCGATTTCTTACGGAACTCACATCGCGACTGCAACAGGAAGCATTGCCGGATTCGCTGGTCATATTCGATGCGTTCGAATCTCCTGACGACACAGACCGAACAATGGTTGTTAATGGCCTGACGGTGAACTTCGCCGAGCCCGGCGGAGATGCCGATTCGGAAATTGAAGAGATCATCAGGACGCATAGCGCACCCAGGCAGGTGCTGGTTGTTTCCAGTGATCATCGATTGCACAAAGCAGCAAGACGCAGGAGGTGCCGATGTGTGGATAGCGCGGTGTTCTGGCGGCAAATTGATCCGGACAACAGTCAGAATGCACCGATGCGAAGAAAACCACCAGACTCCCGCCCGATGCCGGTCACGTCGGAAGTCAACGAGCATGATTCCATGGAATGGCCGGAGGTATTTGATTTCGATGAAGCGGACTTATCCATTGAAGGCCTGCTGCGCAGCCCGCGAGAGACTCAGCAACGTCCTCCATCCTCGACGATCGACAATAGCCCAGGAGATGACCATATTCCTCTCTCAGAAAGAATCTCACAGGCTGATGAAATTGAACAGCAGTTCCTTTCGCTGGATATCGACGCGATTCAGCGGGAAGTTCTGCGGGAAGAAGAACAACGCTGGCGGCAGGAAAAACGATAAAATGACCGGCATTCCAACCATTCAACACCCGACATCAGTGTGGTCGCATGAGTCTAATTCGGTGACCATTCCAGGACCTGCCGATCCATCAAAAGTCGCTGGCGGAGCTTTTGATAGTCGATGTTCTGAACGGCGATGTTGTGGTCTATAGCCAGCGCAGCGGCCGTTGCTGCAGACTGACTGGTAATCATGAAAACAGGTTCCATCCGAATGCTGGCAAATGCCGAATGGCTTGCACTGAGCGCAAATGTGACAAGAAGGTTCTCACATTGTGAAGCTTTGGGAATGATGGCTTCAAAAGCAATTCGATAGGGGCCGAAACCGCCTCGTCCGCCTGCCACCTTGCCTTCTCTGGTGACGACACCGTCTTTCACAATCCGACGAATTTCATGCACGTCGGTACCGTACGAACCCAGTCCAATACTGTGTTTGGCAACTGTGCGGCCGAATGTGTGATGTTCGGTCATGACCAGATCGCTGACCATGCGACGACCTTCACGAATATACAACTGGTGAGGCCAGCCGTCAGTATCGGGGAACTCATCGGCTGGAAGTCCGAATCGCTGCATATCTTTGCGTACGGTTTCGGGAACCCGTGAATCGGTGGCAAGGAAGTGCAATAAGCCACGATGGTAGTTTTCAATTTCTTTCAGGATGTCTGCTCGTCGCTCGTAGCCAGCTTCTGGCCATTCCCAACAGCCAAATCCATCGACACGCTGCGGCCAGGGGACGGAAACCGATGGTGCTGAATGGTGGGCAACCTCTGGCCTCGGACCACCAGGCAGGTTGCCGCCAAATGTTGCCGTGTTGAAGTCCCATTTCTGATTCGGAAGCGGATCATGTTTGCTGAACCATCGCAGATCCATATGGTCGCCGTTCGCCAGACACGCTTCAATAAACCGAACAACAAGTTCGTATTGATTCGGATCGTAACCGGCCGGCGGTTCGATGGGCTTACGATCTTCCGCTGTACTCAGACACAGCCGGAAACAGTACGCCATGTTGCCGGGAGCCGCTTCACCTGGCGATCCCGGGGCTCCTTCGCTGACCAGCGGCAGCAGTCCACTGGTCAGATCTCCCCGACGGACATACGGATCGAGAGGAAAATCGCGGTCCCAGACTCCCTGACCACCTTTAACGCGGCCATTGGAACCTGGCATCAGATGCTTCGAACGAGGCCGGTATTTTTCTGCGTAGTGGATGCCGTTGTATTGCTCACCGTAAGTAGCATTGGCTTCGCGCGTCAGAGTGTAGTCGACGCCGGCAGCTGCCATCAGGTCGCCTTCGTATGTTGTGTCCACGTAGACTCTTGCACGCAAAGTAATGTCCGACAGTTTGGCATGAGCTCTCGAGAGACCGATACTTTCGATACGTTGTTTGTTGAGCTCAACGGCAGCCAAACGGCCGTGCAGCAAAACCAGCACGCCCGCTTCGGAAGCCATTTCATTGAAAACCTGTTCTGCGACGTTGGGTTCGATGGAATACGCGCCACCGGTCGCCGGGCCACCCTTACTACGGAATGGCTGGTCCCATTGCAATTGCTTGCCATAATGCGAAACAAGTCGTGTGAAGTACTCCCGAGCCAGACCACCAACGCTGCGCGGGTCGCCAATATCCACAGCGCTGAGTCCGCCGGATGTCATGCCCCCCAGATGGCCTCCGGGTTCGACAAGAACGACGCGTTTCCCCATGCGCGCTGCCTGAACTGCAGCTATGACACCGCCGGATGTTCCGCCAAACACGCAGATGTCGGTTTCCATCCTTTCCGGTTCCGATTCAGGCACCGGCTCATCGCCTGCCCCGAGAAGCCACTGCGCGTCAAATCGAGCCATTGTAAGACGGTCGCCCGAGAAACTGCTCTTTTCACCTCGGCCATAGAAGCACAGGATTGTACCGTCGGACGCCACATTGATATCACTGTAAGCGCTCCAGCCTGCTTCGATGCTGCGAGCCACCGACCAGGATTTTCCTTCGTCACTGCTGACCAGCACGCTCAGGTTGCGACGGTCGCGACTCCTGCCCGCCACTTCTTTACCATCAGCCCGGGACAGATTTTCGGGATGTGAAAACAGCAACAGATTCTTGTCCGCATGACGATACCGAACTGTGCCGCCCATACAAATCGGTTCCAAAAGATCCGGATGAAACGCCGGGACAGTCCATCCCGTTGCTCCGTCTCTGCTGCTCACCAGAATGCGTCGGTGGGCCAGAGATTCATTGCGAACATTCAGAAGGACGCGGTCATCGGCCAGTTCAATGGCGACCGTTTCGTTCGGGTTAATAAACTCTTCCGTGCACGGCACGGCTACATCACCCGCCTGCCAGGTTTTGCCGCCGTCATCACTGTAAATGGTTGCAGTCACACTTGGCCGATGGGCGTTACCGCCGGTGCCGGTGGAAAGCCAGACGGGGACGATCAAACGCCCAGCATGCTTGTGTGACGTCGTCAGTTGGATGCCGTGGTTTGGTCCCGTGGCAAGAACCTTCCAGTCGTAAGTATCCCGAAAAGTCTCAAACGTCTGGGTTATTTCAACCGGCCGTGACCACGTGAGGCCGTCGTCGACGCTGCGCTGGTAGAAGCACCGCATGTATTCCAGGCAGAACAGCATGTGGACAGTTCCATCCCGATCCGCGATCAACACCGGGTTGTTGTAAGTAACCGTTGTGGGATCGGTGCTTTTCAATTTCAGCGCAAATGGATTTTTTTGTTTATCGCCGCTGACTTCGACAATCCTTTGAGCGGGGCTCCAGGTCACACCACTGTCGGTTGAACGGCGCAGCAGGATGTCGATGTCATCCCAGTCGGAACCAGCGTTCCGTCGGGCTTCGCACCACGCAAGCACCGTTCCCCGTGCGGTGACAGCGATACCGGGGATATGATATCGGCCGTAGCCCCCTTCGCCCGCCACAAACAGATCTGACTTCTGGATTTGCTGTGCTACCACAGTGCTTACCAGTCCATGTGCCAGAAGTGTCAAACAGGCAACAGAAATCCGAAGGCTGAGCTTCATTGAGTCGGCGTCCGATGAAAAGTGCGGGGCATTTGCGGAAACGACGCCAGGAATCAGCGCCTACAGAAATCAGCGATTCGCCGATTCCCGCCCCAGATGCGGCGTGGGGTCGGCGGTGACGCCATAGATCTGGCGTCCTTCGTGATCTTCCGGAAGGTATTCCGTGATCGGAAGTCCGTCTTCACGGACGAACAACAGGCAATGACAATACTTGAACTGCTTCATCTCGTCACACGCACAGACCCATCGTCGACCGTGATCTTCCAGCTCCTTCTGCTTGTCCGGGTAGAAATTGCAGGGACAAAGCGGGCGACCGACTTCTTCGACGTTGGCTGACAATCCCAGTACGACACCCTCTGTAATTTCGGCATCCGGATGACCACTGGTCCCTGTTTTACGCCGATAGGTTTCGACGTATCGATTCATGCGATCCAGTGTTGATTGTGAGGGTTGTGGGCGAGCCATCGAATCTCCGTTCGTCTGTTGCCCGCCAATCATGGGGACGGCAGGCGCGAGTTGAGAATGAATCGTTTTGAGAATGAACCGAAAGACTAAATACTTACACGCAGCTGTGTGAGACAGCCTGCCGCAACTGGATGATTTGCAGGCACAGCAAGATCGCTGATCAAGACACCGATTCGCAGGAAAGCGACAGTCTGGTTGAATCCCGATTGCGGCGATGACAAAGGCCAGCCTGATGATGCCTTCGGGAGAGATCCGGGATTAATCGCCAGATGACCCCGCTCGACCAGTGACGTCATCAACGTAGGTGGAAATGCGGTGAATCACATCCATCGCATCACCAGGACGGATCATTTCTGCCTGCTCCAGTACGCGAATCAAATGATGGACGAAACGACTGAAGTGGGCGCGAGTAATTCCCATGCCCTGATGGATATGTGCAAGATCCAGGTCGGAATGCATGACCGGTCCATCAAGAGCTGCAGCAAAGAATTCCTTTTGAATCGCGCGCAGGTGATCGACGCTGGAATTCTCAAAGAACGGCCTCAGCTCAGGATCACTCAGCACTCGACCGTAGAACGCATCGACCAGGCTGGCAACAGATTCCGCACCGCCGATTCGCTCGAACAAAGTCCTCGTTTCATCCGTCATTGCAATTACTCCACCGGGACGTGGCGATCATCAGAAGTCACAGCAAATGCTCCACCCGGATCGTAGCAGGTTTCGACATGCGATGCCTTCGAGAACTGCCACACATCTCATTCTCGGTTGATGCTGTTACCAATTCGGAGCATGGGCAGCGAGCGTCTGCGGGGCCCTCTATTTCTTCAGCAATCCGCTGGCGTCCATCCAGCGCTGCAGATGATCCGGCCAGTGTGACACCGCGTTTTCCGATGGCCGAAGTCCGTAGCCATGTCCTCCTCTTGTAAACGCATGAAGTTCTGCCGGAACGCCGTATTCCCGAAGCCGAGCGAAAAGCAATGCCGACTGAGCACCTCGAAGTGAATCATCCCAGGTGACTGCCATGAAAGCCGGCGGAGTCTGGCTGGTCACCGTAACGAGCGACCCAAGTTCTGTGTCTTTGCGATCGTCATAATCTTTGCCCAGGTATGCACAATATATCGGGCAGATAAAATCCGGACGGCAGCTCAAAGTATCGACATTGTCAACTGGCTCGTAACACTTCGTTTCGAACTGCACTCCTGACATCACGGTCAAATGTCCGCCGGCAGAAAAGCCCAGTGTTCCGATTCGGTTGGGATCGATCGACCACTCGGCTGACTGACTGCGAACCAGACGAATCGCGCGCTGGATATCCTGCATCGGTTCCCAGTGGATGTTGTCGGGAATGCGGCGAGGCACGCGATACTTAAGAACGAAAGCTGTCACTCCAATTGTGTTCAGCCATTCGGCCACTTCCGTTCCTTCTTTTCGCCACGCCAGAATGTTGTAGCCACCGCCGGGACAAATAATCACCGCGCATCCATTGGCATTCTCCGGAGGTGCAGGAAAGGCGATCAATGTTGGACGATCTACGAAAGCAATCCGTTCGTCCGTTGTTTTTGCCCGAAGTTCAGAAGCCTGCTGAACGGTGTACTTGACAGAACCAGTTGGTAAATCGCCAGGCCAGATCTCAAACTCTGTCGACTGTCCGCTGGCTCGCGACTGCCCAACCGGAACAACCAACCCGACGGAGATAACAATCAAATAGAAATAGTTTCGCATGAATCTCAATTCTTTGCTGGAGCTTGAAGTGTTTCGAAAGGCCTGAAATCAACCGCCCATTGACCGATGAAGGGGAAACCATCACCCTTGAATAATTCTGACAGCGGGAATCATCGAACGATACTCGATGGAAATCGAGCGTCCATGTTTTTCAAACCCAACAACAGCCGTCGCCTGAGCTGATCTGCCAGCAACTCATTCTCATCACTCAGATCATTCTGTTCTGAAATATCTGACTTCAGATCGTAAAGCTCGACCCGATCATTTTCGTGTAAGTAAATCAGCTTCCAGTTGCCGCGGCGAATGGCAGAATGGGGATGCGTTCTGCTGGTCACAAAATCATCAATGCCAATCCTGTCAGGAGCCACCGCATAGCCTGCCTCCGGATGGTAATAGGGAAAGTGCCAGATCAGGTCTCGATCCAGCCACTCATCACCCCCGGACAATGCCGCGACGATGCTCGAACCGTCCGTATGTCTGATCACTGCGTCAGAAATTTCCCGGCCGCCGACCTCTGCGAATGTTGCTTGTAAGTCCGTGCCTGAAACAGGGAGCTCACAGACCGCGCCAGGCATAACGTGCCCCGGCCATCGGACGATCATCGGCACGCGAATACCGCCTTCGTACAAATTCCATTTTGACCCACGTAATGGTCCGTTTGCCGTATACTCCGGATGCCCCCCATTGTCTGAGGTAAATACAACCAGGGTTCTTTCACGAAGATTCGCGGTATCCAGAGCGGTCAGAATTCGGCCGACGCGATCGTCCAGTTCTTCAACGAACGCCGCGTAGGCAACTCGGTTCCTGCGGTTCGGTGAATCCGCTGGCACAAGTGCTTCATACTTCTCGAGAAGCCACTTGCATTGAGTCCTCACAGGTGTATGAACGTAGAACTGGGATGCCATCACAAAGAATGGTTGTTTGTGATCCCGACTGATGAACTGGATCGTCCGATCAATCATTGAATCCTCCGCAAAACTTCCCGATACCTCGATGCTCTGAGGTGGCGTCTTTCCCCAGGCATAGGGATGACTGCCAAAATCTTCCTCTGCGATCTGAAAGCCCTGACGAGCCGGGCCATGCGTCGGACTCCAGCCCAGGTACCGCCGATAATGTGTGTTCAGATGCCATTTGCCAAAGAATGCAGTCCGGTATCCTTCTTCATTCAGAACCTCGGCAATTGTCCGTTCCTCCAGAGATAAATTCAGCGTGAAAGGTGGAGCCAACATCGGCACAGGTGCATCAAGCTTCTGAGTGCCGGGCTCATTCTTCGTCACGAATTCGAAATGCAAACGAGCAGGTGTCTTCCCCGTCAGAATAGAAGCTCGAGAAGCAGAACAAATGGGAGCCGCCGAATAGGCATTCGTGAAACGCATCCCTTCCTTCGCAAGCCGATCCAGATTCGGAGTCTGATGCCACGGGTGCCCATAGCAACCGGGATCCGCCCAACTCAGATCGTCCGCAAGAATGAAAACGATGTTCGGCCGCTCGCCGCCATGCACCCGGGAATCCATTGTCCCGGCCAGCAACAGCAACATTGCTGCAGCCTGCAAGAATCTGTCAAACCAATTCTTCACGGCCTACCCCCTGCATTACGCAACTACGCTTGTGATCATCGCCCATACCTAGCCCAGCTGTCAGTTGAAAAATCGGAATACAGATAACCCGAAGCGTCAGGAAGGAACATTTCCTCGGAGCCTGCGAGGGCCAGTTATCCATCGACGACGCATCGGGGGATTCCTGAACGAAGTGGCAGATCGCTGTAACATCTGATGAGTCACTTTCGCATCCAGAGATACCGCACGACCTC
>JAGQQE010000100.1 GCA_020426345.1 Planctomycetaceae bacterium | reverse complement strand
GCGACCGCACAGGCAGCGGATGTCTGGGGGCTTGACAGAGGCACTCCCGAACTGAAGTCTGCGACCTGTCTGGCGTTTGGGCCGGATGACATTCTTTTTGTCGGCGATGCGAAGGCGGCAACTGTTTACGCAATCGCGACCGGCAACAAGGAAGGTGACGCAGCAAAGGCCCAGATCAACATCCAGGATCTGGATGCCGCATTGTCAGAAACACTTGGCGCTACGACTGTCAAGGTCAACGATGTGGCTGTAAATCCGGATACGGGCTGTGCATTTCTGGCGGTGACGGCCGATGAAAAACCGTGCCTTGTTCAGGTTGATAGTGATGGTAAGCGTCTGACAAGGATGGACCTGAAAGACGTACGATGCGCCAAAGTCGACCTGGCGGATGCACCTGAAGACAAGGTTACCGGGGAGGGGCGTCGTGCAAGGAATAATCGTGGAGATTCCATTACAGACCTCGCTTATTTCGAAGGCAAGCTTCTGGTCTCTGGCTTGAGTTCTTCTCAGTCTCCATCGGCGTTGCGAGAGCTGAATTTTCCTTTCGCTGCTGCTGACAAGGGAATCAGCGTGGAAATCTACCATGCTGCTCACGGACGAAGCGAAGACTATGCCGCGATGCGAACTTTTGTTCCGATGATGATTGATGGCGAGCCTAACATTCTTGGCGCTTATGTCTGCACGCCATTGGTGCGAATTCCTGTGAAGGATTTGTCTGCGGCAGGCGACAAAGTCAAGGCAACCACTGTTGCAGAACTTGGCAATCGCAACCAGCCGCTTGACATGATCACGTACGAAAAGAATGGTCAGGAGTTTCTGTTACTCAGCAATAGTGCTCGCGGTGTCATGAAAATTACGACTGCCGGGCTCCGCAGCAACAAAGGACTGACAGAACCTGTCAAAGGCGGTGGAACGGCCGGACAGAGTTACGAAAGCGTTGACTCCTTCCAGGGAGTTGCTCAGATGGATAAGTTGAACGAGACATCCGCCCTGATCCTCGCTCAGGCAGAAAGCGGTAAGCTTTCTCTGAAAACGATTGCCCTTCCATAAGGCTTGTTTCAGGTCGCAACAGGGACAGCCAGCTTCATTCGGGTCTGCTTCGACAGTTGTCGAAGTGGCCTGACTGAAGCTTTTTTGTTGTTTTGCGCAACGGGGCTGATCCGGGCGGGCGAACCGCCAGGTCGTTGCCTGGTGGAAACACTTGTTGTCGCAAGTCATCAACAGGCGTCTTGGTGTCAAGAACATTGAGCGCAAGACCGTCTACTTCAGAATTGCTGTTGTCTGCTTCCTCGCCGGTTTTCTGTGTGAATGTGTCCCGGTAAAGGGCTGTTGTTTGTCCACCAGGATGAGTTCGCTGTCTGTTTGGGTCCGGTGATGGCATGGGTTGTGCAACGTTCGGCATTGTGGCACTTGTTCGCGATTGATGTTGCGAAATATCACCACACCAAATCTTACCCGTTGCGAGTGAACTGATGCCCATCTTAACTTCGCGCAGATTGTTCTACACGGCTGCGGCCATCGGCCTGTTGATCATTTCGTCACTAAATGCCTCCGGCATGGATGAAAAAAGCACGGGCAACCAGCATGGGTTACGACGTGCTTCGTTGCGTGACCGATTGCAGGGGCTTGATTCCGGACTGTGGAAGACCGTTTTCGGCACAAGAAACCAAATATCTGATTCGTCCGATCAGGGCGGCGAAAGTACGGACGCGGATTCCACCGGGGAACCATCTGTTTCGATCGTGCTGCCCAATCCCGAACTGACTGAACAAACCACGGGACTGGCAGACCTGAGTACCGGGCAATTGCCCGCCGTATTAAAGAATGATTCAAACGCGACGGATCGTCTGGTGAACACTGCCATCAATGGCGAATCGGATGGTGGTAGTTCGGACGAGATTCCGATGAATAATCTGGAGATAGCGTCAACAACTCAGATGCAGGCCGATCCATTCGCGAATTATGGCGGGCCTTCGCTCACAACGCTTCTTGTTGCTTTTGTCGCTGTCATCGTTGTTGCAGGTGCGTTACTGTCGCCCAAGAAATGAGTTGTTTGCTACGACGGTACCGGGAAACTGTCCAGCATCGCTCGGATGATCTGACCAGCGCGGTGTCGATGTCCTTCCCGGATAGCACCTTTGCAGACAACACGGTGGGCGAGCACAGGAATGGCGACTTCTTTCACATCGTCAGGGATAACGAAACTTCGTCCTTCCGCCATGGCGAGGGCCTGAGCAGCACGGTAAAACGTCAATGCCCCGCGGGTGCTGACACCCAGCACCAATTCGCTGTGATTGCGTGTCTTCGTAACCAGGTCGAGCATGTAATCGGCAACGGAATCTTCAACGGTGATGGCGGTGACGTCTTTTTGTAAAGCGACCACTTGTTCGGCATCGACGACAGCCTGCAGAGTATCGACAGGCTGCCCTTCACGGTGTTGTGTCAGAATCTGTCGTTCCACGCTGCGTTCCGGGTAGCCCAGATCCAGACACATCATGAATCGGTCCAGTTGGTTTTCGGGCAAAGGATAAGTTCCCTCAAACTCGAACGGATTCTGAGTCGCGATGACTAAGAACGGCGTCCCGAGCTTATGGGTAACCCCTTCTATCGACGCCTGATTTTCACTCATCGCTTCCAGCAATGCGCTTTGAGTCCTGGGTGTCGTACGATTAATTTCGTCTGCAAGCAGGACGTTGGTAAAGACGGGACCGGGTCGGAATTCGAACTCACCAGTCCCTGGTCGGTAGACGTTGGCCCCCAGGATATCACTGGGAAGGAGATCCGGCGTAAACTGCAGACGACTGAACTGACAACCGAGGGTTTTTGCCAGCGCGCGGGCCAGCGACGTTTTTCCGAGCCCCGGCGCATCTTCCAGCAGAATATGGCCACCTGCCAGAAGTGCAACCACCGACAATTTAATCGTCTTTTCCTTGCCGAGTACCGCCGATTCAACATTCGCGCGGATCTTTCCAATCACTTCGTGGCCCACTCGGCTTTCCTCTCACTGATTGAGTTACAATTCTGTTCAAAACCGCTGAAGGGTAGAGTCTGACGGGATAAAGATGAACCCACACCACACTCATCTTTGACAAAGCGACCCACAGTTTTGACAAAGCGACCCACAGCTGCCGATTCCCTTCTGCGATACTCTCATACCTGCCCAACTCGTTGCTGCAGGACTGCAACCTGGTTGATGCAGATTCGACTGCCCGATTCAAATCTTCATGCTACCCTCAGAATTTCAACGCCGCCTTCATAAAAAGCTGGATTCGCTTACGGATGAACACCGTCTGCGCCCGCGCCGAACAGTAATCGCTCAGGATTCTACGACGTGCACTGTCGATGGCCAGATCTGTGTCAATTTTGCCTCCAACGATTATCTTGGCCTGGCGTTCCATCCCGAAACGACTGCCGCATTTGCCGAAGCTGCTGGGACGCAGGCCGGTTCGACAGCCAGCGCACTGGTCGCTGGTCGGACAGACTGGCATTGTCGCCTGGAAACCGAACTGCGCTGCTTTGAAGAGGCCGAAGGAGTCTTATTGTTTCCATCGGGGTTCGCTGCCAATCTCGGTACACTGACAAGTCTTGTCACTGCAAACGACGCGGTCTTCTGTGATCGCGACAATCACGCCAGCATCATCGATGGTTGTCGAGCCGCGGATGGCAGAATGTTTGTCTACCATCGAGACTCTCTTGACCATCTTGCTGCTTCCCTGGAACGCCGCCGAAACGAATACGACCAGCTGTTTATCGTCACGGATACTGTTTTCAGCATGGACGGTGTTCTTGCTCCGCTGCCCCGGTTGTGTGACATTGCGGAATCGACGGGAGCGGTCCTGATCGTTGACGAAGCCCATGGGACCGGCATCTTCGGGAGCCGGGGACAAGGTGTTTGCGAACTCATGGGGGTTCACAACCGTGTCCCCGTTCGCATCGGGACTCTCAGCAAAGCAGTCGGCGCGATGGGAGGATTTGTCGCGGGGGACAGCAACCTGATCGATGTTCTCTGGAATACAGCTCGTACCCAGTTTTTCAGCACGGCATTGCCGCCTGCGGTTTGTGCGGCCGCCGTGGCTTCTCTTCGGGTGATGCGGCGAGATCAGGATCGTCTCCGGCGACTGCACGATCGCTGCCAACTGGCTCGCCAGATTGTTGCGGATCGAGGGCTTGTGAGCATTGATGGCAGCCAGGGGCCAATTGTCCCCATTGTGACAGGGGCTGACGATTTGGCGGTAGAAGCCAGCCAGAAACTCATGAACGCGGGATTCTTCGTTCCGGCGATTCGACCTCCCACCGTGCCAACCGGGACAGCTCGCCTGCGAATGTCCATCAACTGCGAGCATTCTGAGTCTCAAATTGAACAGGCCGTCTCCGAAATCTGCAAAGCTGTGAACTGAGCCGTTCGCGTTTGCTGGAACCCGGCGTCGCGCCAACATACCCTCCGCCCGCCACCGGATTACCTTTCTCCACCGTTGGCTGAAAATCGGACACCTCTTTCAGTTTCGTTTGCCATTGAAACAGTGATTCCACGAAAACAGTGATTCCATGAATACTGATCGTTCGGTGCCAGCTACACTCCTCAGCTCTGATGAAGTTGATTCGACTCTTCGCGCTCGTGCGGCCCGCCGTGACGGCTTTGCGGATCAGTATCCTTTTGAATCCCACTGGTTCGCAACGGAAGGAAATGTGCAGCACTATGTGGACGAAGGCACCGGGCCAGTGCTGTTGATGGTCCACGGAAACCCCACCTGGAGCTTTGCCTGGCGGAGGCTGGTTTCGGAACTGTCACGCGATCATCGTGTCATCGCCATCGACCATCTTGGCTGTGGGTTTTCCTCAAAACCACAGGATTCGAATCTTTACACTCTGGACGGCCACATCCGCCGCCTTTCTTCTCTGGTTGAGGCGCTGGACCTTCAGAAGATCACGCTGTTTGGTCATGACTGGGGTGGAGCCATCGGGATGGGATGTGCAGGTCGACTGGCCAGTCGGTTCAAACAGTTCGTGCTGATGAATACCGGGGCATTTCGAAGTCAGGCGATCCCATTTCGTATTTCTCTTTGCCGAATTCCGCTTCTCGGGCAAATCGGAGATCAGGCGTTCAATCTGTTTGCCCGGGCTGCTTTGACGATGGCGGTGGAGAGGCCACTGGAATCGCAGGCCCGCGCTGGAATGATTGCTCCGTATGATTCCTGGGCGAATCGAATTGCTGTGCACCAGTTTGTGCAGGACATTCCGCTCCATTCTTCTCATCGAAGCTACAGGACGCTGCTGGAAGTTGAGAACGGTTTAATGCAATTCGCCAGACATCCCATGTTGTTGATTTGGGGGATGAAGGACTGGTGTTTTACGCCGGCGTTCTACGATGAATTCCGCGAACGATTCCCGGACGCAGAGACGATGCCCATCGACGATGCGGGGCACTATGTTTTCGAAGACGCCTACGAACAAATGCTGCCACGTATCCGGACCTTTCTGGGAAGGTAGACTGTCGTTCCACAGGACAACAATCACTTCGATTTCTGGTGCCGTCTGTTTTGCGTCTGCATGGTGTGGTGAGTGGCTGTCGGGGCGGCGACGAGTACCGCATCGATGAATCTGCACCCTGCGTAAACGCTGATGTTGCTGTGCCACTCCGGTTTCCGGCTTGCGGTGTGAACTCACTGCGAAAATTGGTAACGCAAAAATCCACACTGTGTTGACGCGGCCTCCCCTGCCTTGTCCAATGCGGTTTCCCTCCAGCAGCGAAGGCTGATTTCGACAGTCTTCGCCCGTTCACAGGAACCCGCCCTGATGAAGTCTCGCCCTCGTGTCCTGGTTGCCGCGATCTTTCACGAAACGCATACGTTTCTGGAAGGCGTTACAAAGTGGTCGGATTTTCAGGTGATGATCGGGCAGCAAATGCTGTCGATTGCCGGCGACAGCAGTCCACTTGGAGGCGCGTTAGAGGCTGGTGATGAACTGGGTTGGGAGATTTGTCCTGCGCTGGCGGCGACGGCGTCCCCGAGCGCAATTGTTTCGGACGAAGTGTATCAGCTTTATCTGCAGCGTCTGTTGATGGCTCTGGAGATGCACCGGCAGCAGGGACCACTGGATGCTGTCTTTCTGGTGCTGCACGGGGCCATGGTTTGCGAATCGATTGAAGATGTCGAAGGGCAATTGCTGGAAGACCTCGCCGCGCATCTTGGACCGTTAGAGCTCCCTGTATTTGGTGTTTACGATCTGCATGCGAATTTCACGCAGCGAATGGCGCAATTTGCCGACTGTCTGGTGGCCTATCGTCAGAATCCTCATGCTGACGCGCGTGAATCTGCTGTCCGCGCGGTTCGATTGCTCGACGATTGTCTGAAAAGCAAGACCAGGCCTCGCATGCTGTTGTCTCAACCCAGCCTGATGTGGCCGCCCACGGGGACAGGAACAGCAACCGAGCCAATGGCGTCTCTGCTGGAAAAGGCTCGGCATCTGCAGCTTCGTTACCCGGAATTTCTCGAAGTCAATGTCAATGCGGGCTTCAGCTTTGCGGACACGCCTGAAACCGGAGTCAGTTTTTCGATTGCAACAACCGGCGACGATGCCTCCGCAGAATCAGCCCTGCAGGAATTGACCCAGATGGCTGTTGAGCTTGCAGAAAAAGGAAATGTCCTGGAACGACCCGTTGATAATGTGTTGGCAGAACTCCCCCGGGATCAAGCCGGTTTATTGGTTGTTGTCGAACCGTCGGACAATATCGGCGGCGGAGCTCCCGGCGATTGCACCGGCTTGCTGCGGGCATTTCTCAGGCACGGTTTCAGGAACACGGCCATCTGCATCAATGATCCGGAGGTTGTGGGTGCGTTACAAAAGCATACAACGGGAGATCAGATTCGGATCCAGCTGGGCGGTAAAGGAAGTCAACTTGATCCGGGCCCGGTCGAGCTGGAGGTGGTGCTGGTGAGCCTGCATGCGGGGAAATTTGAACTGGTGGACAAGCAAAGCCACCTCGCTTCGATGGTTGGCGATTTCTTCGATATGGGCGACTGTGCCGTTATCAGAGTGGAAGGTATTACCATCCTGGTCACGAGCAATAAGACACCGCCGATGGATCTTGGTCAATGGCTGCACGTGGGCCTGGATCCGTCCCGGTTCTCATTCGTTGGCGTCAAGGCTGCTGTCGCTCATCGAAAAGCGTGGGACACAATATCTGTGGGAAACGTCTGGGTCGGCACACCAGGGCCATGTTCGAGTGATCTGGCACAGTTGCCTTACCGCAGGATTCGACGGCCCATTTTTCCGTTAGACGACTGTCTGAAACCAGACTGTCTGAAGTCTGACTGATTCTTGCGGGACCACCCGATTGGTTTCACGCAACAGCCCAATCATTCGTCCCTTGGCTGCCGCAACTTATTCAACAACCAGTTTACGACGAACCGCAACCGAGGCACTGTTCTATGTCCGGCGACTCTAACGACAATCAGGTGCCGAGTCCGTATGTCTCTCCCCTGCCATCGGATCCTTCCACGCGGCCCACAGTGGTGCGTTATCAGATCGTTGCGATCAGTGTTCTGATGGCTTTTATTCTGTACCTCGATCGCATCTGTCTGGGAGAGATCGTAAAAACGGATGCCTTTATTGAAGACATGAATCTTCCGCCGGAAGAGGCGAAGAGTCGGATCGGCAGTATTCTGGGAGCCTTCTTTTTTACCTACGCCCTTTTTCAGGTGCCGGCAGGATGGATGAGTGATCGGCTGGGGGCGAGGAAGGTTCTGGCATTCTATATCTTCCTCTGGTCGCTGCTGACAGGTCTCACAGGATTTGTGGCGGGGACAGCCGGATTGTTGGTCATGCGTCTGGGTGTGGGTGTCGCTCAGGCTGGCGCGTACCCGACGAGCAGTGCGATTGTGCGACGCTGGGTACCACTGAATGGCCGGGGTCTGGCGAGTTCCCTTGTGTCATTTGGTGGCCGCCTCGGTGGAGCAGCCGCACCCTATCTGACCATGTTCTTGATCTTAACTGTCGGCGGGTGGCGGCAGACTCTCTGGATATATGGCGGGGCAGGGATCGGCATTTCGCTGATCTATTTCCTGGTGGTTCGGGATCGACCATCCGAACATGGCTCATGCAACGAAGCGGAGAAGAATCTGATCGGTCAACCAGTGGATGATCGCAAACCGGAACTGAGTGATGTTCTGAAGATGATTCTGGCGTTTTGCAGAAGTCGTAGTCTCTGGCTGAATTCACTGGGCCAGTTCTGCATCAACGTCGGCTGGGCTTTTCTGATCACCTGGCTTCCGACGTATTTGAAGGAAGTACACAAAGTGTCGGACGCGGAAGGCGCAAAAATGGTGTCGATCGTGCTTTCGACGGGGATGCTGGGGCAGTTAATCGGCGGGCGGGCAACGGACTGGAGCGTTCGGCGATTTGGACTTCGTTTTGGTCGTGTTCTACCGATCACAGTGGCTAATTTTGTCGCCGGAGGGGCGTATCTGATGTGTATGACGCTCGATTCGCCGTGGGCCATTGTCGCGTGCTGCTCCATGGTTTCAATGATGACCGATGTCGGTAATCCATCCATTTGGGCATTCATGCAGGATGTGGGTGGGCGCAATACGGGGGCCATCTTCGGATGGGCAAACATGTGGGGAAATTTTGGTGCAGCAGCCAGCGCGAAAATGGTGCCATTGTTAGTGGCAGCCGGTGCTGCTAACGGATCTGGCCAGAATCTGGTCTTCATCGCCTGTGCAAGTGCATTCTTTATTGCAGGAACTGCCGCATTGGGAATGGACGCGACGAAGCCACTAAAAGCGACCTCCGGCGATTAATTGCACACAACGTCCGCTGAATAGAAAACTTGTTTCAACGATTGTGAATCGGTAGCCTTTGTCCGCAGCAAGCGAGATTCAAGACACCCGGACTGCCGCACCTGCCTGTTGCAGAAAAGGCGTCCATGTAACGACCTCGGGAAGTTAGTCCCCCCATGAATTCACCGAAGAATGTTTTTGAGTTTGACCAGCAAGGGAATGTCCTGGTTGTCACACCGAATGGGCCATTCATGGAATTCCGCGACAATGATATTCGCAATGCCTACAACGATGCCTACCGACTCTTGTGTGCAGAAGACGTGAAGCACCTGCTGATCGATTTTTCTCGTCTGGATTATTTTGGTTCTACCTTTGTAGGAATACTGATTCGGCTGTCAAAGAAAGTTCGTGGCGATGGAGGTGAGGCGTATCTCTGCCATCTGACCGACAACATGCGACAGATGATGAAAACTTTGATGTTGCTTGAAAACACGAAGACAGACTTCTTCTGGCGGCAGTGTGAGTCTCTGGAAGAAGGCCTGGCTTCGCTGAAATGACAGCCTGCGGGTCAGCCAGGTCAGACTGTTTTCCAGCCCATAACTGTTTGCAGGGCTCCATTCCGCAGATGGGCTGCAGCCGCTCTTATGGCATCACGTTTTCTGTTCGCGCCGGGCAATCAGAATTGCCGGCAATAACAGCAGATCGCCGACCAGAGCCAGCAGGAGCAGAGTGACCATCAGGATCGCAAAGCGACTGGTAGGTACAAAATCACTGAATGAGAAGATGAACAGGCCCAGCCCGCACGAGACAGATGTCTGTATCATGGCAGCGCCGCAGTGCTGCAGGGCGTAAAGTGTGGCGTGTTTTCGATCGTAACCTTGTGCGGAACCGCGACGAAAAAACGTGAGGAAATGAAGTGTGTCGTCGACGGCCACTCCGAGGGCCACACTTGCTGTCATGACGGAGCCAATATCCAGCGGCTGATTCAGCCATCCCATCATTCCAAACGCAACAACAATAGGAAAGACATTTGAAACCATGGCGACGAGACCATTGATGATTCCTGCTTCGACGATTGTCATGGTCAGAGTAATAACCGCCAGTGCCGACAGCAGACTAGAGAACAGGTCCTTCAGTAACCGCCCCTGAATCTCGTGTACGAGCGGCATGATGCCGGAAGTCGAAACCGAGACCGAAGAATACTTGTCGGCATTCTGGATCAGGAATTCCTGCGATGCCTGATCTACCTCCCGCAACAGTTGACCGTAATCGACCGGATGAAGTGCGCTTGTGCGGGCCGTCATTCGCCAGTATTCGCCGTTTTCGTCAACCCGAAGCATGTCCGCCTGCTGGAATCCGGCTTTCGACAAAGCGATGGCACGGTTCAGAGCATTGATGCGCATGACTCGTGGAAGATTGCTTTCTTCCGGGATGGGAGGGAAGAACGCCAGTGCAGAGGTTGTGCGCGAGAGTGATGGCCGTTTTGAAAGGGATCGATCAATTTCGTATAACAATTCCATACGCTGGCGGTCGTGCAGCCTGCAGTCTTTTTGAAATGTGACCAGGATTTCGATGGGAACCAGCGGTCCGATATGATCTTCGAGCCATCGGTAGTCCTGCAGAATTCGGCTGTCGCCTGGAAACAGCGTCTCAACACGGATTGAGGTTTTCACACGCGGCAGGCCACAGGCACAGATGATCATGAACAGAATCAGAATGACCAAAGGTAACCGTGTTCGCTGAAGCAGACCGGCCAGAAATCGCCATGCGTCTGTGTGTTGTTTTGTCTGATCATGGGCAGTCTCCAAACGTGCAGATGCTGTGTTCAGGCTCGAAGTTCTCTTCACGGGAAACAGCAGCAGCAATCCCGGGACGAGTGTGAGTACAACGGCGGCGGTGAGAATGACTCCGATAGTCGCATAGATGCCGAACTGTCGAATGGGGGTCAATTCGCTGACGATCAGAGAAGCACTGCCCATTGCGGTTGTGAGAGCAGAAAGCACACAGGGAAGCCAGCCCTTTTGAATTGCGGCTATAGCCGGGGAAGATGGATGGGTTTCGCTGGCAAGTGATTCGAAGTAATAGTTGGACAGATGAATTCCGCCCGCGACGGCAAGGACCTGAATCAGTGGCGGAAGAATAATCAACAGGGCCGACAGGGTTTCGCCGGTGTAGTAGATCACTGCCAAAGTTGCTCCCTGGCAGAACGTTGCACATCCAAACACAATCAGTGCCGCACGAAATGACCGAAGCGACAGCCAGCAGAGCAGCATGATCATCAGTGACGAAGGGGCTGCGAATGTCGCGAGAGATTTTTGCGAGGCTTCATCAACCGTGAGTCCGTCAATGACCGGCCCGGCAAGCTTCAGCTCGGACTCTGCCTGACCTGTGATGCTGGTGCAGATTGTTTTGAGTTCAGCGACCAGTTCGGCACGGTGCCGAAGTCCTTCTTTTGTGACCGTGACAATCAGGCAGGTCGTCAATCCGTCCGGCCCGATCAGGAAACCCTGCATTCTCTGGACCGCAACATCCGCGGGAATGGCTCGTTGAGACGAAGGCGAGTCTATTGCGTCGGAATCAGAATCGATCACACCGGACACAGATGAAGAACGACCGGTTCCGCCCCTGGTCATTTGGAGGAGAGTTTCTCGTCCGCTCAGTACAGAATATATCCAGGGTTTGGGGTCTGCATTATGCAATGCGGATTCGCTGCGCAGCTGTGCGAGAAGTTCGTCGAGAACGGGGTTCTTCCAGGTGCAGCCTTTCCAACTGAGCACGACGACATCACCGGGGCCAAACTGTTCCACGAACGCATCGTATTTCATTCGAGGTGCGAATGAATGCCCCACCCAGTCCAGCGGTGAATTGTTGTTTGATTGCAGTGCCTGGCTGGCGCCATAAACGACAAAGGGAACAAGGATGCCCGTATAAATCAGGAGCAGGCGCAATCTTGCAGTCAACGCAGGAGCCAGCTGTGTGTTCATGACGCGCGACGCCATGCGATGGCTTCGTCATTCCCGATCTGATCTTCCGTTTCCGCATTCCCAGCTTGCGATGCATTTTCAGAATCACTGCACGCTTCCGCAAACGAGAGTATTCTGCAGGAGGGATTGGTGAGTGAGTTGCTGGCCGGCATGGTGTTGGCTGCCGTCTGCCGGCGCCCGAGAGCTGCCAGGGGAAAGAAGGGGTAGCCAGGGACGTCTTCACAATATGTCTGGTACGATCGGCCCAGATAGAACTCGAGTCGCCGATCTTTGAGCACACTGCCGACAAAGATGTAGATGGTCCATGTGCCGGTTAGCAGAGCATGGTCGAAGGACATCCGGGGAGTAAACCAAATCAGCCCAAGGAAACTCAGGTAAACGGGATGCCGAAGTATGAGGTACAGGCTGGTTGGCACAAAATCGCGTCGTGGTTGTCGGGTTCCGTTCCACCAATGCATCCATTGTGTCCAGCCTGTCTGATAACCGAGTCCCGTAAGACTGATACTGTAAAGAAGTGAGATCCATGACAACAGAAATGCCGCAAGCATGAGATTGGCCGGGAGCCCGGACAGATCCCAGATCAAATGGGGAGTGGATTTCCAGAATCCAAACATCAGCATCAGACTCGCGCAGGTCGCCAGACAGAAGAAGGCTCCATAGAACTCCGGGGATATCCATTTACGGAGGCGATTCCGTGTAAACGGGTGAAGCAGGATGCTGTGCGGAATTGCGAACTGCAAAGCCAGCAGGGCATCAGTCAGAACCCAATGACTGCTGTCTCTGAATGCGCCAAATCGCAGAAACGAAAACAGATAGACAACGGTCAGGGCAAACACGGCCTGGGTACCGACGCCAACGACGAGCCCGACGGTTCTCTGCCATTGCTGCCCGTCCCCTGTCCTGTCAACGGAAGGGTTTTTCAGCAGATCAGGGTGTCCTGTCAGCTCGTTCGGTTCCTTCCGGGCTGCGGGGCGCATCTGTTCGTCAGGGCCCGTTTCCGCTGGTTCTGGTGTTGGTAGCTGATTGTTGATGGAAAGATGATTCAAGAACGGATCACCTGATCACAGGGACGATTGTTTTTCGGCGATGAAGCATCCGTACTTCATCGCTCTCGTCTGATAGGCATCCAGAATCGTCTGGAACCGATCAAGAAAAATAAGCTGGCCCCGATCTACGATTTTGGCAACCGATCGCATGGCTGTCCTGTTCACTCGGTCACGGCAGATTTCCCAGGTGCGGTACACCTGATCGGTCCAGTCGAAGACCTTCGTAACGGTGAGACCTGAATCGCTCAGCCATTGCACATAGTCTGCTTCATTGCCAAGAGATGGACAAAAGAAGCCTTCGCAGACATCGTAGACTTGTTGTCGTCCCACGTCGGTCAGCGGATCATCGCCAGCAAGCCACGCGCAAATTCCAACCCGTCCGTCGGGGCGCAACCAGTTCGTCATTCTCCTGAAGAAAGCTGGCTTGTCGAACAGATGTTCGGTGCACTCAATGCTCCAGGCAACATCGAAAGAGTTGTCTGCGAATTCCACAGTCTCAGCATCGTGGCAAATAAATTTTGTACGACTGGAGGTCCGATGCCATCGGGATGACAGGGATGCCCAGTTTCGCTGAAAGGGGCTGAGGGTCACGCCGGTCACACGGCACTGGTGGTGTTTTGCCAGATGGATCGAGGATCCTCCCATGCCACATCCAATGTCGATCACGTCTGACTGATCGCGAATGGCGATCTCTTGAATCATTCTTTCTGTAAGTTGCCGGGCCGCAATATCAGGTGCTTCGTCTGCTTCCCACAGACCGTGGTGAATGTGTTGTCCCCACAGCAGTCTGTAGAACAACGTCGAAACGTTGTAATGGGAACGGATAACCTTCTTCTGGACATCAGGGCACGAGATCATGAAAGGTCTTCGACATGAAGGGGGCAGACGGATCGATCAGGAGGCTGCAGTCACTATGGAGTCACGGAAAGGACACCATGAATTGTCAGTTGGTCGGTGACACCAACTGCGCCGAATGCCTTTGAGAATGGGCGAATGCCATACTGGGTCTGCAGAATCGTGAAGCGGGTTCGCAGCAGGTGCTTGCCATCCTTCTCTTCAAGTTCCGCGTTCAGCTGAAGTGGCCGTGTGACGCCATGCAGAGTAAACTTTCCGTTAAGAACGTACTGCGGAAGTCCCCGGCGACTTTTCTGTGATGATGCCTTTGATGAATCGATTTGGAACGTTGCCGTCGGAAAGCGCTGAACATCCAGTACTCCTGAACCTTTCATATTTGCGTTCACCTGCTGTCGGGTCGAGGCGTCTGTGGAACCGGACAGCCCTACTGCGCGTCGGGCGGCGTTCGTATCTGCGTCAAACGAACGCATATCGAATACCACGGAGCCCGCGTTCTGATCGGTATCCAGTTTGACAGAACCGCTTTTAATTCGTCCTTCGACGCCGTGATCGTGCCCCAATCCTGTTTTACCAACAAAGATATAGACGCGACTGGCGACCGTATCGATATCACCGGACTGTGCTGCGGGTTGCTGGCTGGTTGCAGGTTGCTGCCCGGGGGCAGTTGTCTGAGGATTCGCCGGGTCGACGACAACTGTGCCTGCAGGTTTGCCGAACACCGCTGTCACAAGTGAGGTCATGGCCAACATCATCACGCTCAGCCCGATCAACCATGGGTTGATGACTGGGCGGAATGTGTCGTGCACGACGTTTGTTGAATCGAGGTCTGTAAATTGACTGGCTGGTATCGACAAAGTCTTCCTCCCTGAATTGATCCTGGCAGTTGCCGACAGCTATGTCTGGTTTTGAAACATCCTGAGCATTACGCGAAAGACGTGCCACAATCTGTGGATTGTGCCCATGGAACACCTGGTCTCAATTGCGTCTCTCGCAGGCTGTGCAACAACTGCGTCTGTCGAACGTGAACAACAATTGAGAAGATGCCATCAAAGTCAACGGATCAGCCAACCAGTTGTTTTCACGCCTTTTCGCATTGCGTTGGATACTATAAAAGGCCTCCGCACGTCGATGTGAATTCCAATCGGAACTCAGGAAACTTTGATTCCTTCTTGTTTTTCCTGAGTATCTGGTCAAGCGTTGGCCACTTTGGCATTCTCTTCTCCATGGAAAAGATTGCGCTAACCGTTTCCCGCTTAGCGCTTGAAGCAGAAGGACGCCCGGATGGCCTTTTTGCGCGATCGCAATCGTCAGCCAGAATTGATGGATCAGCCGGAACTGGATGACGATCAGCATCGCGCGGCATTGGCGGGGCTTGGGCGGGTCAACAAATTCAGTCGAACGGATGCCGTGTTGTGGAGTGTGTTGAGACCCCTTGCGGAATCACAGCCGCATCCTCTGCGAATTCTGGACGTAGCCTGTGGAGGAGGCGATCTGGCAATTCGGCTGGCTCGCCGGTCACGTCGAACGGGCTTGCAGCTGCAGATTGAAGGCTGTGATATGAGCGCCACGGCGATTCAGTTCGCATCGGAAAACGCCGCTCATCATGGCCTGACATCTCTGCGATTTACACAACGCAATATTCTTGCGGAACCGCTGGATCATGGCGCCTATGATATCGTCATGTGTACGTTGTTTCTTCATCACCTGGACGAGGACGATGCTGTCAAAGTTCTGCAAACGATGCAGAACGGAGCGTGTCGGATGGTTGTCGTTGATGATTTGCTTCGCACGCAGTTCGGGTACTGGCTTGCGTGGCTGGGAACGCGGCTGCTTACGCGATGCCATGTGGTGCATGTTGACGGGCCGATGTCAGTCGAGGGCGCGTTCACGTGGAATGAGGCGAAGAATCTTGCTCGCAAGGCCGGTTTGAGTAACGTTCGACTCTCAACACACTGGCCACAGCGGTTTCTGCTCACCGCAGCGGTTCAAAACGAAGCTTCCCGCGATGAATCATGAATCGAACGGTGTGTACGATGTCATCGTCATTGGAGCCGGAGTTGCCGGTTGTTTTTCCGCTGCTCTGGCAGCGCGCAGCGGTCTGAGAGTTGCTCTGCTTGAAAAAGAAATCATGCCCCGCCCCAAAGTGTGCGGCGGATGTCTGAACCGGCGTGCGACGCAGTTGCTGCGTCAGGCAGGAGCCGGAAAGGTTCTGGAACAATCGGATGCGAAGCCATTGCGAAATATGGTGATCTGCCTTGCTGGACGCAGAGCGACCCTTGCGATGAACGATTCTGTTGTTATCGGTCGGGAACAGTTTGACTTCGCACTGATGAAGCTGGCAGTGGAGGCTGGCGTAGACTTCAGGCAGGGAGTCATTGCGGAAGTGCTCCCCGAAGAACAGGGCTCGTCCGGGAAGTCTGATCAGGCGATTCACACCCGATGCGTTCGTATTGTTGCAACTGAACTGGCGCATCTCCCTTTGCCTGATGGTGGGGACTGTGGCCGGGAAACATCGCTTCGAGGACGAGTTGTGCTTGTCTGTGACGGGCTAAGCCAGTCTTCACTTGGCAGACTCACGGAATTCCGAACGGATGTCCGTCGCGGATCTCGGATTGGCGCATCCATCGTGTGTGATGCGACGCCGGCGGACGGGCATTTGATGAATGCAGATTTGCTGATGGCTGTCTGCAGTTCGGGCTACGCAGGAAGTGTCTTTCGAAGCGATGGCCGGGTGAATCTGGCTGTCTCCATGGATGCGGAATTCCTCCGGCAGCAATCATCCATAGCGCATGCTGCTGCCGCGATCCTGAAGAGCGCCGGAGTTCGCCCACCGGAACGACTGAGTGAGCTGATTAGAAGTCGGGAGAACGCGGCGAGCCATGCTGCATGCGATGGCATCTGGGTCAAAGGGACTCCGCCTTTAACACGAAGCAGTCCGCGTCTTTCTGCGGATCGTGTTTTTTTGCTCGGTGACAGTACAGGCTATGTCGAACCGTTTACGGGCGAAGGGATGGCGTGGGCACTTACAGCCGCATCAGCGGTCCAGCCGGTCATTGCAGACGTCGTTGCATTTGGCTGGACCCCTCAATCTGAACAACGGTGGAACACCATCTTCTCTGCGTCCGTCGGGCGTTCCCAGAGCCTATGCCGCTCACTTTCGAACAACCTGCGTCGAAAATGGCTTCTGCACCCGATGATGACGCTGTGCCAGTTATTTCCGTTTGCCGCTCAGTCACTTGTCAAGAGAATGAACCGCATGCCTGCCATGCTGGAGCAATCATGAACAGACCCTTCCGGATTCTTGGTCTCGGAACCGCACTGCCAACCCACCATATTGTTCAGACAGAGGCTGCTTCGTTTGCGGAAACGTGCCTTGCGGGTCAGGGGGGCGAGGCCCGACGATCATCCACTCTGGTTCAGGCGTTGTACCGTCGCTCGGGTGTAAAGACGCGACACAGCGTCGTTTTGAATTCGTCCACAAACGGCACCGCTGCGACCCAGGATTTTTACTGGCCGTCAGACACGGAACAGGACCTGGGGCCGGGGACCGCGGCACGTATGTTGCGGTACGAAACCGAATCTCCACTCCTGGCCCACGATGCAGCATCGCGTGCGATGGAAGAAAGCGGCGTTCGTGCAGATCAGGTAACCCACCTGGTCACGGTTTCGTGCAGTGGATTTTCGGCGCCAGGTTTTGATTTATCGCTCATCGATTCGCTTGGTTTGTCGCCGCGCACTGCGCGTACACATGTTGGCTTCATGGGATGCCATGGAGCGTTGAATGGCCTTCGTGTGGCCGCGGCGTTTGCCAGTTCTGATCCGAATGCTGTCGTTCTGGTTTGTGCGGTAGAGATTTGCACACTGCACCATCAGTACGGATGGGACCCTCAACGTATCGTTGCAAATTCGCTGTTTGCAGATGGTGCCGCAGCCGTTGTGGGTCGTGCCGCAGACAGTAAACATACGTCTTCGTCGGACGAGACATCCGAATCAGGGGGACACGCGACAGGGCCATCCCTCGCGGTGATCGCGCATGACTGTTGCGTGATCCCTGACACTCGGGAAATGATGACCTGGCGCATTGCCGATCATGGGTTTCAGATGTCGCTTTCTCCGGAAGTGCCCGATGTTATTACTCGCCAGTTGGCTCCCGTACTGATCGCTTTTCTGGCCAGGCACCAACTGACGATCGAGCAGGTAGGAAGCTGGGCAGTTCATCCAGGTGGGCCGCGAATCCTGAAGGCTGTTGCAGATGTGGCTGGGCTGACCGATGAGCAGCTGGCCCCTTCACTGGGAATTCTGGAGCGATGCGGCAACATGAGTTCGCCCACCGTTCTGTTTATCATTGACGAATTGCGTCGTCGGTCCGCGCCAATGCCCTGCGTTGTGATGGGATTTGGTCCGGGACTGAACGTCGAAATCGCCCTGATCAACCACTGAGATCAACCACTGAGATCAACCACTGAGATCAACCACTGAGATCAACCGCTGAGATCAACCGCTGAATGGGAACAACATCGGAATCAGGATTGTGGCGGTTAGCCACAGCAGAGTGTTCAGTGGCAGTCCGACTCGCAGGAAGTCGCTGAAACGGTAACCGCCGGGCCCGTAAACCATCATGTTTGTCTGATAGCCGATCGGCGTTGCGAAACTGGCAGACGCCGCAAACATCAGAGCGATCAGGAAAGGCCGCGGGCTGACTTCCAGCAGTCTGGCTGTTTCCAGGCAAAGTGGAAACATCAGTGAAGCGACCGCATTGTTGGAAACCATTTCCGTCAGGATGGATGCGA